>JAZREB010000275.1:0-8566 GCA_045660585.1 Faecousia sp.
AGTCGGTTTGCAGAACCGTAGGGGATCCCCTCCAGGAACCAATAATCAAACTCAAATTGGGCAGAGCATTCCTCTAACTGGGCAACGGTGCAAACACCGTTCTTTTCCATGAGAGTGAAAATCTGGGCTGTGGTATAGCCCTCGGGAATGGTGACACGGACAGTGACCCGATTGGGACTCCGCTTCACCATGCCCCCTACGAGGGCATGGTAGTCGTAATTGTAGTACAGAACATAATTACCGGGATCCATTTTATCCTCGGAATCCGTGAACTTGCAGTAGAGCTCAAAGAGCCAGGGATACTTGATGATCCCCTTTTCCTTCAGCATTTGGCCAATATCCGCAACGGTGTCTCCCTCCTCGACCACAACGGTCAGGGATTCATCGGAACGACCGAATGCAAGGACATCCTGTGCACATTCCCATCCACCGTAGCCCAAACCAACAGCACCGACGGCTATGAGAACCACATACAGCAGGATCTTTACGAAGAGGGGAACGATCCGCTTTTTTGTACGTCTCTTGGGCTTGCGAGGAACGGGGCCTACGTCTTCGTCCTCGTCGTAGTCTTCGTCATAGTCTTCGTCGTAGTCTTCGTCGTAGTCCTCGTCATTCTCATCATACCCATAGAGATCATCCCCTGGGTTCTCGGGTTCCATAGCGCTGTTCTCGGGAGAATAACTGCCATAGTCATGGAAGGCATCTCCGAAATCCGGCTCAAAGTCCGGAGCCTGATGGGAAACAGGCTCTCCACCGTAGCCGTAATAAGGAGCATCCTCCTCATCCAGATGGGATTTTGCATCTCTGAGCAAGTCATCTAAGGATGGAGACTGCACGGGATCGTATTCCTTCCCCATTTCATCCAAGCTCCCCAGATGATCGTAATTCTTATTCATAGCTTCCTCCTTGTTTCAGTCAGGAATAAACGACCTCCGCCGCGATTTTCTCAGAAACCGCAGTTCCCCGGAGTGCCTCTACAAGACCGAGTCCAAAATCAAAGGCCGATCCGGCGGCTCTGCCGGTCAGGATCTTGCCGTCACGGACAAAGCCACTGTTTTCCATAAGCGCAGTGCCCATTTCCTCTTCCATACCGGGATAGCAGACAGCTTTCTTTCCATCGGTGTAACCCAGCTTAGCCAGAATGGTGGGGGCGGCACAGATAGCCGCCACAAAACGGTCTGTATCGTACGCATTCTTTACTGCATCCATAACCGTAGCGCTTCCCAGAATAGAAGCTACTCCGCCCAAGCCACCGGGGAGAACGATCATCTCCGCCTCAGACCACTTTGCCTCGGTTTCGGTGCAATCGGCCTTTACAACAATGCCTCGGCTACCGGTAATCTCTAAAGCACCGATGCCTACAAATTTTGTCTCTACCCCTGCTCTGCGGAGGAGATCGCAGGGCACAACGGCTTCCATTTCTTCAAAACCGGTTCCAAGCACGATATATACCATAGTCAGTCCTCCAGACAGCTCTGTACCAGAGCAAAAATTTCGTTGTGAATATCCTCGATGGAACGCATTTTCCCATCCTTGGCACAGTGGATGATGTTCCAGCCGTAGAATTCTGCGGCCTCTAAGCCTGTGCTTCTGCACAGTGTCAGATAATCCATATGCTGTTCATGGATGTCCGCATTCGTATTTGTTGCGGCCTCTCGCTTACGCATGAGCTGTCCCGTCAGTTCTGTGGGGACATCTAAGTATATGACGAGATCCGGCTTGGGAAGTTCCATTTTTCCATACTCAAAATCATAGAGCCAGCGGAAGAAATCCTTCCGTTCCTCCCCGGATACCTTGGAACCCTGATGGACAGCATTCGAGGTGGTGTAGCGATCGGACAGCATAACACCGCCGTCCTTATAGTACTCTCCCCACACCTTCCGATAAGATGCAAAGCGATCCACCGCATAGAAAGTAGATGCGGCGTAGGCATTGACATCGGAGGGACGGGTGCCGAATTCTCCACCCAGATACATCCGAATCAAGGAAGAAGAGGGCTCGGAATACTGGGGAAATACCATGGTGCGGAATTCCTTTCCAATGGCCTGCAGACGCTTTGTCAGCAGAGCAAATTGTGTAGACTTACCGGAACCGTCGGTTCCTTCAAATACGATGAGTTTTCCCATAACCATTACCCTTTCATTCGTTTTCTCAGTGCCGCAAAAATAAATTTGGGCAAACGGAGCATACGCTTAAAGCGCTTGGGCTCCTTGATCAGGCGATAGAGCCATTCCAACTGCAAACGGATCATCCATCGGGGAGCCCGTTTCACCGTTCCTGCGATCCCGTCCAGGGTACCGCCTAAACCGCACATGAGCTTTACGCCCATGGCCTGCTGATATTTCCGCATAAACAGCTCCTGCTTGGGAGATCCCAGGCAGACATAGAGAGCATCTGCTCCGGCTTCGTTCACGCTGTTGAGGATATCCAATTCGTTGCGGAAGTATCCGTCGGATATACCGCAGATGATAAGTCCCGGATTCTTCTCGATCATTTTTTCCGCCGCCAGTTCCGCAACTCCGGGCTTACTGCCCAAGAGGTAGAGGCGTGTTCCCAGTTCTGCCATAATGGGGAGCATATTCTGGGCAAATTCAATGCCGGCTACCTTTTCCTTCAAGGGGGTCTTTAGGATCTTTGCCCCCAGGATGACTCCTGCGCCGTCGGGGAGAACCAGCTCTGCTCCATTGAGCAGATCCCGGAAGCTATCGTCCTGCAGTGCTTCGTATGCCATTTCTGCATTGGGCGTTACACAATAGCAGGTTCTGTGCCCCTCTAAGATCTCTCTGCCCTTGGCAAGGGCTTCTTCCATAGTAACATTATCATATAATACGCCTAAAACGTCGGTTTTCATACATATACCTCGCCATTATATAGTTAAGTCTATTCTATCACATTTTCCTCTTTTTGTCTATAGAAATGTCAGTTCGGATCCAAATGGAGAATTTTTTAGTGAGAAAGGCTCTGTTAAGGAAGGACGATTCCTCAACAGAGCCTTTCGCTTTAGGGTATATTCTTAGTTCGCGAAATAGTTTCTTGCGCTGTCGCTATAGGCCATAAGTGCCCTGCAAAGATCCAAGAGCGTGTCGGTCTTATTGTTGCCGTAGGTAGATGCACTGTATTCCAAGGTGCCCGTAACAGGAACTTCTCCGTAATATACCGTTGCGTAAACAGGCTGTCTCAGCTCTGCCGCAAGGAGTCCGTCAAAGTCCAAGCTATAATAGTTCAGCTTCTCATTATACACTACGGGATCTGTCAACGTAACTGTTTTCTCTTCCCCATGGATATCCATGTAGGTCAGCACAAGGGACAGTTCGGAAATCTCTCCTGTGAATTTGCTCAGATCCAAGATGTAACGGATCGCTACCTTGGAGTCCAGGAGCAGAGACTTGCCTGCCCACGCAACACCCATGTCTCCCCCTTCTCCTGTTACGGTATTGAAGGAGTCAAAGGCCACATCTTCCAAATCCATGGTCAGGGCCCTCTGTTCCTCTGTCATAAGGGCATCTGCAAGGCTGTCCGTACGATATCCCTTATAGGTCTGGGCAGCACTGCCATAACGGAGAAGCTCTGCACACAGGGTCTTAAGGCTATGGGGGATCCCTTCCTTTGCAAGCTGAGCGTAAGCATACTGTGCAATGGAATATCGGTCTGCAAGACTGCTGTAGATTTTTCCATCCTTTGTCATTAGGAGGGTCGCCTCTACCACATCATTTATATGGACAGCGGTCAATCCCGAAAGGGTGAAGTAATAGTATTCGCCCTTCAGTTCGGGACGGAGAGCCAGTTCCGCAGTACCCACAGAGGCATTACCCTCATATGCAGGCAGGATGCAGATCATAGTGAGATCCTCATAGCCCTCCAAGCCGGCCTTAGGAACCAGATAGTTCATAGAAATATCACTTGCCAGATTCAGGGAGTGATAGATCTTGATCTCTTCTGCCACATAATCATTGCCCGGATCCGGAGCAACAGGAGGCTCAGTGGGAACAGAAGGTTCCTCGGTCACAGCATCGTCATCCACAGGTGTTTCCCAAGCAGCTTTAACAAAAGCCGTTGCCGCCCGGAGCTCGTTACCGTCTACCAAGAATCGTACCGGCTCCTCCTGTGTCCGAGCTTTTTTCTGCACCTCGGGATCCAAATAGCTGTCAGAGGGCGGTGTGATATTGGGCATTGCTTCGTATGCGATCTTAATATCCGTCAAGGAGATCACACGAGAAGTCTCGGTTCCATCGCTCTTATTGTAGATTACCAGATACACCGCCTGAGAAGATCCGGCAGTTAGGGCCTCGATGGCATTTGTATCTGTTGCATAATACTGAACCGTTGCGCTGTCTATGGTCTTTTTCAGATTCTTAGAGGCATCTACGGTATAGCTCGTACCATTTACGGCAGTTACATAGCCTACCTCCAGCTTTGCAGGCTCTCCTGTCAAACCGAGAGTCTTAACCCCGATATCCAAGCTGTCGATAGCTTGCGTGGTATCCACTACCAGACGGAATGCAACCGACTGCCCCGGTGCCAGATAGACCTCGTTCTTAGGCCCGCCATTGTTGTAGGTTTTTACATCGTTTGTGGTATACCCTGCATTAGGCTCTGACAAGGAACCATTACCTGCATCCACAAAGTCGGAATTCTTGTCAAGGAACAGTGCGCCGGGCAGGGTGCCTGTCATATTGGTATAATCCTGCTTATTGAGCAAGAGGTTGCGAATTTCCTTGATATACTGATATTCCTCACCATCATAGCTGTAGGCTTCGGAAGTAATACGCTGGTCTTCGGTAATGATTCCATTTGTGGTATCTATAGGATCGTAGATCCGCAGAGCATCAAAGTGGAACTCGTTCCCTCTGGTAAGAAGTGTCATGTCTACTCCCGGGATCTGTGGCAGATCTTCCTTCCTTATGGCATCGTTGATCCAGACATTTACGTAGTATCTTCCGTAGTCCAAGCCATGAACGGATACAACAGGGATCTGGTACAGTTCCAGCTCACCCTTATTATTGACCGTAACGGTCTTAAGACGGTTGATCTCTGACAATCCCTCTTCCTTATAGACAGAAACACGAAGGGTGCCCTGTTTCACACCGGTACGGCTTATGAGATCAAAGCCGGTTCCCATAAAGGTAAAGCTAAATTCCGTATACTGTTCTACACTTTCATAATCCACGATACCCTCTGCATTCAGCATAGGAACGCCCCGGCCCTCTGCATACAGAGTTTCATTGTCGGAGTAGAGCCGATCCAGAGTGTAGGTAGAATCGTAGCCGTAAGTGTATTCACCGTCTCTGCGGTACTCCTGCCGCCCCTGTTGGAGGGAATGTCCCACATAGATATAATCCACAGAAACGGTTCCCTTCCCATCGGGGCTAAGCATCCCCTCCAAACTCACTCGCACACCATAGAGCCTGGTGAGAGCACGGACGCCGGCATCCAGGGGGATCGAGTAGGTAAACCACTTATTGCCGGTGGCCACCTCTGCCGCAGTCAATAGATATTCCGTCGGGAGTTGGTTGGATTCAGAGGTAGTCGATGCCACATAAACGCAAATTTTGGGCGTTTTCCCCTCCACCGCCTGAACATTATTGAACTTTAAGCGGATCTGCAGAACCTCTGCCTTAGAGGCATCGTAATCCAAGACGCTGTTTCCTGTATATGTGCCACCCTTCTGGGTCTCAAACCAGTGAGAGTTATCCTCCGAAGAGATCGTCATTGTCAGTACACCGTCAGTATCGACCGTATCGGTTTTTGACAAACGCCCCACGCGCCAGTTTGCATCATCATCGAAATTGACTCCACCGTAGGTTCCTGTGTCATACTTGTATCGGTTTGCCTCGTTGCTTTCAAAGTCAAAGAAGAGAGAATCCTCCGACATTTTGGAAGGAGCCGTCTCCTTGGGTCCAATGTAGATGTAGTCAATATAGAGCACACCCTTGCCATTGGTGCCGGTCATATTGGCGAAGTACAGTCGAATGGTCTTCATCGGTGAGGCTTTTCTTACATCATTCGACAAGTCAATGTGATAAATGAACAGCTTGTTGTTTACTGCCAGATCCTCTTTGGGGATGGTGGTACTGCCTCCTACGATATGAGCCTCATAGTTTTTGTTGTCCGCCGCAGGATTTTCCGTGCCGTCACCATAGAAGAAGCCGAGGCTTACATCTTTTGCATGATCCATTCCGCTAAAACGGACACCGACTTCCACGACTTCGGCATTGGTGGGAGTATAGTTCATCTTCAGCGCACTGGATAAACCGTTGTTGTTGTACCCGTTCTCTCTTGCCTCTATCCAGGGGGATCCTGTTGTGGTAACAGTTGCAGTCAAAAACCCTCCCGAGATGGTAGGCTGGGAGCATCGACTTGTATTGACTCTCCATTTTGCGGCGGTATTGGCCACTCCGTTATGGGTGAGAACGGAATCGCAGTTCAAACCGCCGTAACCACTGATACTGCTATAGCGGTTCTGATCCTCGGTGGTGTTGTTAAACCCGAAATACATAGCGGTTTTGTCGTATCGAGGAGTATAGTTTACCTTATCCGGCGTGTCGTAGATCACCGTCTCCGTAGCCCGAATAAAGGTATCCGAATCCTGAGATTCCACAGGTCCTACATAGATCTCGTCTACATAGACATAACCCTGCTTATCCACCATACTCGCTGCGCTCACGATGGTAAGACGAATGGCAGAGATCTCCTTTGCTTCATGATCTTTCAGGAGCTGTGTCAAATCCGCTGTAAGTGTCATGTAGTCACAGCCGTTGAGCTGCTCCTCTGTAACGATCCAATCCACCCAGCAAGCAGAATCCTCGTATTTCGCATCATCATCCAAAACAAAGCCCAAACGGACAACGGGATATTCGGGATATTGGTACTGCGCCATATATTCCGGCGTATCCATAAGTGCAGTGGTCATATTCTCGAATTTCACCTTGACCCGGACAGTCTCTGCCGTTGTCACAGGGAAGTTCAGCACCTTCTGGTGATTGGGGCTGTAGCCTGTCTGAATATAGGGCGAGTTGGTATTGGTTCCTCCGATGGTGCCGACAGGGATCTTCAGAGCCCCCTCGTAACGGGAGAATGTCAGATTGCCGGAATTAGGCGTTCTGCCATTGGTATAGAGCCAATTCTGACCTGCAAAGTCCGTAGGAACAGCGTCATAATTCCGCTGACTGCCGTAAATGGCGTTGTTGTACCGATAACGATCCGCCGCCGTGTCCTCGAAGCCAAAATATAAATAATTCTTACCCATGTTAGACGGACAATTTTCTTCCGCCCCGATATAAATATAGTCCACATAGGTATCAAAGGTCTCGCCTTCATCCAACCCCGCAATGATCAGATTAAACCTGCGGATAATGGGCAAGTCTGTATAGGGGATCGATCCGGGTTCGCTGGCATCCTCCAAAGTCGTCAAAGGGAATTTCAAGATAAAGTATCCGTTGTTGATTTCAGATGCAAGGAATTTCTTTGTAGATACCGCCCCATGTGCAAGACCGGTATCGTCCGTATAGGGGAAGAATTCAAAACGAACATGAGTAGAATCCAAGTTCTGGGGATCGTTCTTTGTAATCTTCAGGCGAACCTCCACCCAGTCCTCATCAGAAGGAACATACTTCAGGGGGAAGGAGCCGGGATTGTTAAGATTCGCTCCCATGGAGATATATCCCCAATATTTATTGTTGTTCTTGGTAGTAAACTTGAGGACGCCGTCGCTCATGGTGACATCGCTTCCGTAGGAGGGATACCACCAGTTGGCTACATTGCCGAAGTTTACACCACCGTACACAGGA
Organism: Faecousia sp.; assembly: GCA_045660585.1. GTDB lineage: Bacteria > Bacillota > Clostridia > Oscillospirales > Oscillospiraceae > JAZOXB01. The sequence continues at coordinate 7,788 of JAZREB010000275.1, forward strand.
TTGCTCTTGTAGGGATTGTCGTTGTCAGTATAAGTATTGAAGTCAAAGAACAATACGTTCTCATCTGTTACAGCATCGTAGGTGCTGACCGGGTGCTCTCTTGCCTCTGTGTCTGTGAGGCGGATCACATTGGTATTGGTATGGGTTCCGTCATCTGCGCCTTCGGTTCCCACAGAAGTTCCCTCACCGGATTCTCCATCGGGATTATCCTCCGGTTCCGTAGCGTCGGGATCTAATTCAGGTGCCTCCGTCGCCTCTACGATAAATTTTTCTTCAAAGTCCAGTCTTCCGGCCTCTACCAGATCCTCTGCCTCGTAATACATGATATTGGCCGGAATGATCCGCACCTCTACCATAAGATACCAGGTGCTGCCTAAGGTAAAGTCGGATACGCAGATCAGCGCATACAGCGATTCCACAGACTCCAGCATTCCATCGAGAGTGAATCGGAAAGTTCCTAAGGCATAATCAAAGACACCGTTGTCCGCATCCAGCACATCTCCGTCTTTTTTCAGGGTCAAATCTGCAGGGAGTTTGAACAGGATCTTTCCATGTTCCCCTTCCTTTTGCATGCCCAAATAGGAAATACTCACATCCTGAGGATCGCAGGTGACAGTTTTCAGGATTTCCTCCTTGGTGAAGGTCACAGGCTTGCCGTAGTCGATTACAATGTCCAAGGGCTCTGCCGTTACATCATTCATATTCTGGACATTGACGTTTCTGGTAGAAGCACCGTTGATCGTATTCCCGAATGTGTAGGACTGATCCTCGTTTCTGCC
>JAZREB010000276.1:0-6255 GCA_045660585.1 Faecousia sp.
ACCATGGAGCTAATAGAGGCCAAGAGCCTAACTGTGCCGTTTTCAAAAGAATGAAGGGCCAGATTGACGAAATTGATGGGATTGGCACCGTCGTTGACATCGTAATAAGCGACTTTGCGGACGGTGTTGCCGCTAACTTCCAATTTCCAGATGGTGTGGGCAGAGAACTCTGCATGGCCAACGTGGTACATGGTGGTAACATAGAGGTAGGTCTTGCCGTTATGGACTACGGCGGCCATGTCGTTACCATGTCCCAGACCATTCAGGACAGAGGTAGAGGTATTGTCTGCATTGGTCAGGGCAACGGTAGCACCGGTCTGGATAGAGGTGCGGTAGATAATAGCGTTGTTATGATCCCCGGAGGGGGTTTTCAGGGAATAGACATAATTTTCGTCTGCGGTCATACCCTGAGAGGCAACATAGGTGTTGGGAATAGATCCGATCTTGGTATAGCCGCTGTCTCCTAAATTGTACCCTGCGGCAAAACTCATGGTCGGAAGCAGTGCGCAAACCATCGTTACGATCAAAATGATGGAAACAAATCTGCAAAAGCCTTTCATAGCCAAACCTCCTAAATGTAGTTGATAATTCTATTATAACCAAAATTTTCCTGAAATCAAGAAAGAATCCAACAATTTGCCAACGTAAAGCATGACGTATGAGGAGAAATCCAAACAGTTCGATAAATCGGAATTGAGGGATGGGAATTTCAGAGAGTTCACAAAAAGTTCTAATTTTACCCCTTGACAACGGGAAAAATCATGGTATGATGAAGAAAAAAGCATTAGCACTCTCGCTGTGCGAGTGCTAAACCGCTGTAAATTGGAAAGGAGATCATTATGAATCAGAACAAATTCACACGGAAATCTCTGGAAGCCATACACGCCGCCCGTACCATCGGGGCAACAAACAACCATCAGCAAATCGAGCAGATCCACCTGCTCTCAGCGCTCCTGGAACAGGAAAACGGCCTGATCCCCCAGCTCCTGCGAAAAATGGGGATCACCGTAGAGAGTCTGGAGGCCGCCACCCGTAGCCAAGTATCCAAGCTCCCCTCTGTTACCGGCAGTGGACGGGAAGAGGACAAATTCTACATTTCCCAGGGCATGGACAACCTCTTCGCCCAGGCAGAGGTCCTGGCAAATCAAATGGGGGACGATTTTGTCTCCGTTGAGCACCTGTTCCTTGCCATGATTGATCGGGCAGACAGGACAGTACAGCCCCTGTTCTCCGACTATGCCATTTCCAAAGAAAGGGTACTTCGTACCCTGCAATCCATCCGTGGCTCTGCACGGGTAACCACCGACGATCCGGAGGCCACCTATGAAGCACTGGAAAAATACGGCGTGGATCTGGTGAAACGGGCACGGGAAAAGGAAATGGATCCCGTCATCGGTCGGGACGAAGAGATCCGCAACGTCATCCGTATCCTCTCCCGAAAGACCAAGAATAATCCCGGCCTCATCGGCGAGCGCGGTCTAGGCAAGACCGCCATTGCAGAGGGCCTTGCCCAACGGATCGTTCGGGGAGACGTGCCCAAATCCCTACAGGACAAATCCGTGTTCTCTCTGGACATGGGCGCCCTCATTGCAGGGGCTAAGTATCGGGGAGAATTTGAAGAACGGCTGAAAGCCGTGCTGAACGAGGTCAAAGCCTCCGAGGGTCGAGTGATCCTGTTCATTGACGAGCTCCACACCATCGTAGGCGCAGGAAAGACCGAAGGCAGTATGGATGCCGGTAACCTCTTAAAGCCCATGCTGGCACGAGGGGAGCTCCACTGCATCGGCGCAACCACCCTGGACGAATATCGCAAGTATATCGAAAAGGATCCTGCCTTGGAACGGCGTTTCCAGACAGTTCTGGTTGCCGAGCCTACGGTAGAGGACACCATTGCCATTCTCCGTGGCTTGGATGAACGCTACGAAGTTTTCCACGGGGTCAAGATCACGGATCAGGCCATCATTACCGCCGTGACCCTGTCGGATCGGTATATTACAGACCGTTTCCTGCCGGACAAGGCCATCGACCTTATTGACGAGGCCTGCGCCATGATCCGCACAGAGATGGATTCCATGCCCACGGAACTGGATATGGTACGCAGGCGGATCATCCAGATGGAAATTGAAGAGGCCTCCCTGAAAAACGAAACCGACGAGCTGTCCTTGGGTCGCCTAAGTGAACTGCGAAAAGAGTTGGCAGAGCAGAAGGACACCTTCAACGCCATGAAAACCCGTTGGGAAAACGAGAAGAATGCCATCACCCGTGTACAACAGCTCCGTGAAAAGATCGAGCAGTTAGGCAGGGAGATCGACACCGCAGAGCAGAACTACGATTTGGAAACCGCCGCACGGCTCAAATACGGCGAGCTTCCCGAAGCAAAGAAACAACTGGCTCACGAAGAACAGCTTGCCCAAAACCATCGGGAAGAAAGTCTCCTGCGGGACAAGGTCACCGGGGAAGAGATCGCAAAGATCGTAGAGCGTTGGACAGGGATCCCCGTTGCCAAGCTGGTAGAGGGCGAACGGGAAAAGCTCCTGTCCCTGGAGGATATTCTCCACAGACGGGTAGTAGGACAGGATCAGGCCGTCACCGCCGTCACCGAGGCCATCCAGCGCTCCCGTGCAGGGATCCGGGATCCCAACAGACCCCTGGGCTCCTTTCTGTTCCTGGGCCCCACCGGCGTAGGAAAGACCGAGCTTGCAAAGGCTCTGGCAGAAACCCTCTTCGATGACGAAAAGAATCTGATCCGCATTGATATGTCGGAGTATATGGAGAAATTCTCCGTATCCCGTCTCATCGGAGCGCCTCCCGGCTATGTAGGCTATGACGAGGGCGGTCAGCTCACAGAAGCCGTCCGCCGCAGACCCTACAGTGTCGTCCTCTTTGACGAGGTGGAAAAGGCTCATCCCGATGTATTTAACATTCTGTTACAGGTGCTGGACGATGGCAGAGTCACGGATTCTCAGGGCAGGACCGTGGACTTTAAGAACACCATTTTGATCCTCACCAGCAATTTAGGCTCCGAATATTTCCTCAGTGGGGAGCCGGAAAAGGTCGAGCCCCTGCTGAAACGGAGCTTCCGCCCGGAATTCCTGAACCGTCTGGACGAGATCGTCTATTATAAGCCCCTGACCAAGGAGGATATGGTACAGATCCTGGATCTGCAAATCGAGGGTCTCAATAAACGCCTGGAGAGCAAACAGCTCGCCTGCGAGCTCACCCAAGAGGCCAAGTCCCATGTCATTGATACGGCCTATGATCCCCTGTACGGTGCAAGACCCCTGCGCCGTTACCTGCAACACACCGTAGAAACTCTGATCGCAAAAAGGATCCTCCGTGGAGATATTGCCCCCAACACTACCCTCACCGTTAGTGTAGGACAGGGAGGCCTGGAAATCCCCTAAGGCCCCCGATCTTTCCGGGCCGTCACAGCTCCCACAGGAAGAAACTTCAAAAAGATTACAAAATATTCACAAAATATTTCTGCTTCTCTCTTGACAAAATAGACTTTAGGTTGTATAGTTAGCTTAGCACTCAGAGGTATTGAGTGCTAAAACCCGACTTGATTTTTAAAAAGGAGGAAAAATCGTGGAGCAAAAAGAACTTTCTGTCCGAAAGCAAAAGATTCTGAAGGCCATTGTGGATCTGTATATCCGCACTGCCGAGCCTGTGGGATCCAAAACCATTGCACAGCTTCCCGATATGGATTTTTCCTCTGCCACCATTCGCAACGAAATGGCGGAGCTGACCAATCTGGGATATCTGGAACAGCCCCATACTTCTGCCGGACGGATCCCCAGCCCCATGGGCTCCCGATTCTATATCGACCGCCTCATGCAGGACTACCGCCTGACCACCGATGAGACCCAGTCCATCAATCAGGCCATGGAGCTGAGACTCCAGGAATTCGACCGCGCCATGAGTCAGGTAGGCAAACTGATCTCCAAGCTGACCAATCTCCCCGCTTACGCCATGACCGCCCACACCGCAGTCACTGCGGTAAAGCGTTTCGAGATCCTCCCTGCAGATCGGGGCAGCTTCATACTGGTTGTCATGACCACCGACGACACCGTAAAGAACAAGCTCATCAAGCTCCCCTTGCAGGTCACAGAGAGCGACCTTAGACTCCTGTCTGCCGTGCTTAACGCAAGTCTCACAGAGATCCCCCCGGAGAGCTTCACCCCGGAGCTTATCGATCGGGTCACCAGGAGCGCAGGGGCCGCCGCAGGGCTGATCCCCGTGATCATCGACTTCACCACCCAGATGTTAGAGCAGTGCCAACGGGCACAGGTCTACGTCACCGGGCAGAACCGGCTCTTGGGCCATCCGGAATATCAGGACTTGGCCAAGGCACAGCAGGTTCTCGGTGCCATTGATGAGGAGACCATCTCCACCCTTCCGGCAAAATTGGATCCCACCAGCCCCATGCAGATCTTAGTCGGTCCCGAGAATGTCTCCCGGGAACTGAAGGACACCTCTGTAGTTGTCACCCGTTTTGACATCGGTGACGGTATGCAGGGTATGATCGGTGTTGTGGGCCCCCAGCGAATGGATTACGCACAAATCACAGCAAGATTAAGCTACTTTGCAGAGGGCTTGGGACGGATGTTCTCCAAATCGGAGCTCCCCGAATCCCCTGCAAAGACAGACGATACATTGGAGGACTAAATGGCAAAGAAAAGCAAATCCTCTCCCAAGGCCAAGGCCACCCCGGAGCAGGAAGAACAGATCCCCGTAGAAGAAACCACCCAGGCTCCCTGTGAAGAAACTCCCGTAGAGGAGATCCCCGTAGAGGAGACTCCCGCAGAGCCCACCGCCTTAGAGCTGGCACAGGCCGCACAGGCCGCAGAGCATGAGCGCTATCTTCTCTTAGCGGCGGAATACGACAATTTCCGCAAGCGCACCCAACGGGAAAAGAACGACATTTATCAAACTGCCACCGCCGATGCGGCGAAGAAGTTCCTGCCCGTATATGACAATCTCTTACGGGCCCTGCAGAACGATACCGCCGACGAGGCTTATAAAAAGGGCGTGGAAATGACCATGAACGAGCTGGTAAAGATCCTCTCTTCCATGGGTATCACTCCCTTCGGTGCTGTGGGCGAAACCTTCGACCCCAACATGCACAATGCTGTCATGCACATCGAGGATGAATCCTTCGAGGAAAATGTCATTGCAGACGTTTTCCAGACCGGCTTCATCATGGGCGAAAAAGTCATCCGCTTCGCCATGGTCAAGGTAGCAAACTAAGGCTACCCACTCAATTCATACACAATTTTTACGAAATATAGGAGGAACATTATTATGGGTAAAATTATCGGTATCGATCTGGGCACCACCAATTCCTGCGTAGCAGTTATCGAGGGCGGCGAGCCCGTAGTTATCGCCAACGCCGAAGGCAACCGCACCACTCCTTCCGTGGTTGCATTCTCTAAGACCGGCGAGCGTATGGTAGGTCAGGTTGCAAAGCGCCAGGCTGTTACCAACGCAGAGCGCACCATCTCTTCCATTAAGCGCCACATGGGCACCGACTACCGTGCAACCATCGGCGACAAGAAGTACACTCCCCAGGAGATCTCCGCAATGGTTCTGCAGAAGCTGAAGGCCGATGCAGAGGCATATCTGGGTCAGCCCGTAACCGAGGCTGTCATCACCGTCCCCGCATACTTCTCCGACGCACAGCGTCAGGCTACCAAGGACGCCGGCCGTATCGCAGGTCTTGAAGTAAAGCGTATCGTCAACGAGCCCACCGCCGCCGCTCTGGCTTACGGCATCGACAAGGAAAACGAGCAGACCATCATGGTCTATGACCTGGGCGGCGGTACCTTCGACGTTTCCATTCTGGAAATCGGCGACGGCATCATCGACGTTAAGGCTACCAACGGCAACACCCGTCTGGGTGGCGACGATTTCGACAACTGCATCATGGAATATCTGGTTGCAGAGTTCAAGAAGGCAGAGGGCATCGACCTGTCCGGTGACAAGGTCGCCATGCAGAGACTGAAGGAAGCCGCCGAAAAGGCTAAGATCGAGCTGTCCGGCGTTACCTCCTCTTCCATCAACCTGCCCTATATCACCGCAGACGCAACAGGCCCCAAGCACCTGGATGTGACTCTGACCCGTGCAAAGTTCAACGAGCTCACCGCTCATCTGGTCGAGGCTACTCTGAAGCCCGTCCGTCAGGCTATGGCAGACGCAGGTGTAACCGCAAACGATCTGGCAAAGGTTCTCCTGGTCGGTGGCTCCACCCGTATC
>JAZREB010000277.1:0-5124 GCA_045660585.1 Faecousia sp.
GCAAACGGCATTGCAGACAGCCCGGTGACCTTTGCTGCCAAGGCTCATTTGCGGAACGGTCGCCCGGTGATCCTGGGGATCTCCACCAACGACGGACTATCCGGCAGTGGGGAGAATATCGGGAAGCTGTTGGCAAGACGGCATTTTTACTTTATCCCCTTTGGACAGGACAGTCCACGGGATAAGCCATACAGTTTGGTTGCAAAAATGGAGCTTCTGCCACAAACCCTCTCTTTGGCCCTGGAGGGAGAGCAACTGCAACCAATGCTCACAGAATACCTATAGAAAGAAATGGGTATTGCAAAAGATTGTCCGATGAGATATAATAAATACAGAAGAAAAGGAGGCTTATTCCATGCCTAAATTTAGTTTTATTGTACCGGTATACGGTGTAGAGGAATATCTGGAAAAATGCGTGGATTCCATGCTGGCACAGACCTTTGATGATTTCGAGATCATCCTGGTAGATGATGAATCTCCCGATCGTTGCGGAGAGATCTGCGACTCCTATGCCGAGAGATTCCCCGGAAAGGTTCGTTCCTACCACCAGAAGAACGGTGGCTCCGGCACTGCCAGAAACTATGGTATTTCCCTGTCACGGGGTGAATATCTGATTTTCGTAGACAGTGATGACTATATTTCCTCCGACTTGCTGGCAGATCTCCATGAGGCAATGGAGAAACAACAGGCGGAACTGTATATTTTTGGCGCAGTAGTAGAACGAGATGGGAAGCAGATCAATGTATTGGATCCCGATGTACCCTCGGATACGGTATTTACCATAGATCAACAGCCTTCGCTGTTCTTCGGTGTAATGGCGCCCTGGAGCCGTGCCTATCACCGTAGTTTATTTGCACCTGAGAACGGGATCAGCTTCCCACCCAAGGTCTGGTATCAGGATATCCGTGTGGTGAGCAAGATATTCGTGAAAGCAAAGTCCATTGTCCGTATCCCCGGTCGATACTACCATTATATCCACCGAGAGGGCAGCGCCACCATCAACAAGAATGCTGACCGTAATGTGGAGATCTTGTACGCTTTTGAGGATATCCTCGGATGGTATCGGGAGCATGGATATTTTGAGAAATACCGAAAGGAAATGGAATTCCTCACCATTCATCATGTGTTGTTGGCAGCTACGGTTCGCTTACTGCGGATCGACTGCAAGCATCCTCTCTTAGGTCAATTCTATGACTATGTGGAGAAAGAATTCCCGAATTTCCGCAACTGCTCTTACCTGCCCACTCTGGATAAGAACAAAAGTCTGATCTTTAAGCTCCTGCTGAAAAAGCGCTACCGCACCGTTCTGCTGATTTTCAAGATCAAGGAACTGTTGGGTAAATAATTGCATTTCAAAATAACAGGGACTATCTCATTGTGGCGAGATAGTCCCTAAAATTTTCCCATAGGATGATAGTCAAGAATGGAGCAAATCACAGTTTATCGCACCGTTTGAAGTTCGATAAATCGGAATAGGTGGTTCCTAAAAACGACAAGAAAAAACTACAACGAGAGCGTAGCGTTGGAGAGGAGTCCGGAGGAGAGGGCCTTTGTTTTCCGGGGCAAAAGGCTACCAATAGCATAGGGTTACGAAAGGAAAACCGTGGCGCCTCTCCTCCGGTCGATTCTTTGGTTAGTTTCTTGGCGAGACAAGAAAGTAAGGCCCCCGGCAGGGAGCAAACCTATACCGAGCATAAAAACTTCCGTGTCTTCCTTCCACATTCGTAAGGAAGGCAAGCCAAAAGCTCCCTATATTCCTTCAAGCTATCCTATGAACCAAGCCATGGTGCTCTGCCTACTACGAAATCGGTGCGTAATTGTAGATCCCTACTGCCCTCTCAGTCGCCTAAAGGCGACAGCTCTCCCAGAGTGAGAGCCAAGGGCGTGTGCTAACTTGGAAACAGCTCGATAAACGGGAATTTGAAGATGAATGATTGATAGAACGGAATGAAGATAAATAGGAGAACACATGAATAAAATACCCTTTTTAGCAATGTTTTTTGAATACAAGCCTTCGGAGGATCTTGTGTCTGTTTTAGAGCAGGCAGAGATCCTTCACGCGCAGATCCTGCGGGAACGGAGAGAATTGCGATTGACGGTTTCTTTCCTAAAATATGTTTCTCCCGACCTGCTTTCTAAGCTAAAGGAAGATCTGCAAAATCTCTACGGTTTAAAGGCTGTGGAGATCTGCCCCAAATTCCCTGAGGAAGAATTTCATAAAATGGATGGCAGAGAGCTCTCCCGTATGATGACCAGGGAGTATTCTCCCTGCTCTGCGATACTGGCAGGATGTAAGTGGGAATTCGGTGAGGAAACCACATTGTCCCTTGTAGCAAACGGTGTAGAGGAACTAAAGCCCCTCCTGCCGAAAGCAGAGCGATATCTTTATGATATCTTTGGTATTTGTACGAAAATATCTGTTAAGAGCAATTGCGGAAATTATTCCCCGGATCTTTTTGCAGAGACGGAAAAAATGCGTATGGAGGCTATGAAGGCAGTACCTTCACCCAAATTCGCAGATGCAAAGTCCTCTGCACCTGCATCCAAGGAAGCTCCCCGCTTAGAAGGGGATATGATTTACGGCAAGCCCTTCTTCGGCAGTGGGATCCCTATGAAGGACATTTCCATTGACCGTCAGGATGAACGGGTCATTGTAGAGGGCAAGGTTTTTGCTGTGGAGCACCGCCAAAATCGGCAGGGAACGGCTACCATTATTTCCTTTGATATGACGGACTACACCGGCTCTGTCCATGTAGGCGGTTATTTCAAGGGAGATACGGGAAAGCCTATTGCAGATACCATTAAAAAGCCCGGTATGTGGATCCGCGTTCAGGGCAAAATAGATTATGACGAATATACCAAGGAAGTGGTTCTCCGCCCCTTTGCCATCCGTCCCGGTGAGGAACCTAAACGGGTGGACAAAGCACCTGACAAGCGTGTAGAGCTTCACCTCCACACCACCATGTCCATGATGGACGCTCTGACCAAGACCGGGGATGTAGTCGCTACTGCCGCCCGTTGGGGACATCAGGCTATTGCCATTACAGATCACGGTGTGGCATCCTCCTTCCCTGCGGCCCTAAAGGCCAGCAAGAACAAGGTTGCGGGAACGGATAAGCCCATTAAGATCCTTTACGGCTGTGAGGGCTACTATGTCAACGATGTGGACGATCGCATTGTAGTCAGGGGAGATACGAACATGCCTCTGGACGGGGAGTTTGTAGCTTTCGATTTGGAGACTACAGGCTTATCTGCTCAGAACGATGTGATCATTGAGATCGGTGGAGTCCTGTTCCGTGACGGACAGGCGGTAGAGGAATTCCAATCCTTTGTGGATCCCCACAGGAAGCTGACTCCCAAGATCACCGAACTGACAGGCATTACAGATTCCATGCTGGTGGGCGCTCCCGATATAGAGGAAGCTCTGCCTAAATTCCTGGAATTCTGCGGAGACAGACCTCTGGTTGCCCATAATGCAGACTTTGATGTCAGCTTTATTACTGCTGCCTGCGAGAAGCTGAAAATCGATTATACCCCTACGTCCATTGACACCCTGATCCTGGCACAGAATTTAATGCCTCAGCTTAACAAGCATAAGCTGAATATCGTTGCTGATGCCTTGAGTCTGCCTGAGTTCAACCATCACAGAGCCTCCGATGATGCAAAGACCTGCGGCTTGTTGTATCTCCGCTTTGCGCAGATGCTGAAGGAGCGAGGATTGAAGGAACTGCAAGAACTCAACCCGGATATGATAAATCTTCGTTCCGGTGGTAAAATCGGGGACAGACAGACCAAGCACATTCTGGTATTTGCAAAGAATCAAATGGGACTTCGGAATCTGTACCACCTGATCTCCGTTGCCCATTTGGATCATTTTAAGAAAAATCCCCGTATGCCCAAGTCAGAGATCCTGAAATATCGGGAAGGCCTCATTATCGGATCTGCCTGTGAAGCCGGCGAGCTGTTCCAGGCAGTTTTGGATAATAAGAGTTGGGCGGAACTGAAGCGGATCGCTTCCTTCTACGATTTCTTGGAAATTCAGCCTTTGAGCAACAATATGTTTATGCTACGGGAAAATATGTCCCCGGCAGAACAGCAGAAAAGGAAGCATATTGCAGAAAGCATAGAGGATCTGCGGGAATACAACCGCACCATCGTTCGTTTGGGTGAAGAACTGGGCAAGCCTGTGTGTGCTACCGGAGATGTCCATTTCCAGGATCCCGAGGAGGAAATCTACCGCCGTATACTGCTTGCTACCAAGGGCTTTGCAGACTGCGACAGACCCAACCCCCTGTATTTCCGCACCACCGACGAAATGCTGGAGGAGTTCTCCTATTTAGGAGAAGAAAAGGCCTATGAGGTCGTTGTTACCAATACCAATCGGATCGCAGATATGTGTGATACGGTTCGCCCTGTGCCCCATAATCTGTTTGCTCCCAAAATTGAGAATTCCGTTGAGGACTTAAAATCTCTGGTTTACGGGAAAATGCATCGTCTCTACGGGGAAACTCCCCCGGAGCTTATTGTCAAGCGTGTTGAGACGGAACTGAACGATATTATTACCTGTCACTATGACGTGATCTATATGTCTGCCCAGAAATTGGTGCAGAACTCTCTGGAAAACGGCTACTTGGTAGGCTCCCGTGGTTCTGTCGGATCGTCCCTTGTTGCCTATATGTCCGGCATTACAGAGGTTAATTCTCTGCCACCCCATTACCGTTGTCCCGATTGCAAGTATTGCACCTTTGAGGTTCCGGACAATGTCAACTGTGGCGCAGACTTAGCAGATGCCAAGTGTCCGGAGTGTGGCGCTACACTGGAAAAGGACGGCTTTAACATCCCCTTTGAGACCTTCCTTGGCTTCGGTGGTGACAAGGTTCCCGATATTGACCTGAACTTCTCCGGTGAATATCAGGCCAGAGCCCACCAGTATTGTATCGAAATGTTCGGTGCCAGCCACGTGTTCCGTGCAGGAACCATCGGCACTGTAGCGGACAAGACCGCTTTCGGGTATGTGAAAAAATATCTGGCAGAACGGAATATGGTGGTTCCCAGAGCAGAAGAGAATCGTCTCTCTGCGGGCTGTGTAGACGTACGCCGTACCACGGGACAGCACCCCGGCGG
>JAZREB010000278.1:0-1176 GCA_045660585.1 Faecousia sp.
TGTGCCCCATGGGGCACGGATTAAAATAAGGGTTAAAGCCCATTATTTATTTTATTTAGTGGCGTAAGCCACACCGACATACGCGTAGCGTATATCATCTGCGACGCAGATATCATACCCATAGGGTATATCATCCGTTCTGTAAGGAACGGATATCATTCGCTCCGAAGGAGCGATAAACTGAAATTGGCACATACATAAATCCCCCTGTTGGGGAGGGGTTTCCTTCCTCAACAAGGGGGATCGTTTTAGGGTATGAATTTACAGTAATGATTAGTTTGCAAAGTAGGCCTTTGCGCTGTCGGAGTAGGCAAAGAGAGCTTTGCACAGGGTCAGGAGCTGACCGGTCTTGTTATTTCCATAGGTGTCGGCGCTGTACTGCAAGGTGCAGGAAATGGGAGTCTCACCCTCGTAGATCTGTACAGAAACCACGGAGCGGAGCTCTGCGGCAAGGAGTGCATCCAGAGTGAAGGCATAGTAGCTAAGTCTCTCGTTATACAGCTCTGCGTTATTGAGTACCAGTTCCTTCTTTGCGCCCTTGGTATCGGTGTAGCTGACCTTCAGACTTAGGTCGGACACCTCTCCGGTGTAGGAGCCTAAGGGGAAGATGAACTTCAGGCAGACCTTGGAGTCCAAGTTCAGTGCCTTACCTGCCCAGGTGATCTTGGGATTTGCCAGATCGCTCAGAACGGTGTTGGTATTGCCAAAGGTCACAGCTTCAACATCGGACAGGTATGCCATGTACTCCTCTGTCATAGCGGAGTCTACCGGGGAATCGGTACGGTAGGATTTGTAGATCTGGGCTTCCTTACCGTAGCGCAGGAGATCAACACAGAGAGTCTTCAGGCTGTCTGCGTTCCCTGCCTTGCTGAGCTGGCTGTAGGCATACTGTGCTACGCTGTAGGTGTCTACCTTGGACAGATATTCCTGTCCGTCCTTTTCCATATGGAGCTGAGCACTGACTACGTCACCCATGTTGACGGCGGTGAGGCCGGTGAGGGTGTAGTAGTAATAGTTGCCGTTCAGCACAGGCTCAACAGTAACGGTACGGGTGCCGGTCTGATCGTTATTCTTGTAGACGGGGATCTCGATGACCATGTAGTGGTTTACATAATCTGCGAGCAGAGAGGACTTAATAGCAAAGTTGATGGAGATATCACTTGCCAAATTCAGGGT
>JAZREB010000279.1:0-2033 GCA_045660585.1 Faecousia sp.
AAGGATAACTATATCTTCTGCTATGATGTAGAAAACTTCACCAATAAAAACAGTGTAGAAGCGATCCCTGCCGAAAGCATCTATGTCACATCCTCTACCTATAGATTCTTCTTGGAATTTGAGAGTATCGATATCCACAACGGTGTCATGTACTTCTCTGCTAATGCCGGTGTCAGTGGATATTATGAGAGCTATGATTTCTGCGGCAAATTGAAAAAGACCTTTGCAACTACGCCCGAGTATACCGTCACTTTCTGTGATGAGGGAGGAGCCACCCTCCAAACAGTAAAGGTAAAACAAGGGGAGACTGCCAAATATACCGGCACCACTCCCACCAAGGCATATGACGACACCTATCACTATGCATTTCAGGAATGGCTCACCGATCTGGGCGGATCTGCCGCAGATCTGACAAAAATCACCAAGGATATGAAGGTCTACCCCGGCTTTACCGCCACTGCCCATAGCTATACCGAGACCGTAACCACGAACCCCACTTGCTCTGCAGAAGGTCTCAAGACCTACACCTGTTCCTGTAAGAGAACCTATACGGAAGCCATCCCCACCTTAGAGCATATTCCTATGGTGGTAAACGGTAAGGAAGCCACCTGTACCGAGACCGGCTACACCGGTGACACTGTCTGCTCTGTCTGCTCTGCTCCCATTGCCTCGGGCACGGTCATGGAAATGATCCCCCACATTGCAGAGGTCATTCCCGGCTATGCCGCCACCTGCGAATCCGAGGGTCTCACCGATGGCTCCAAGTGTTCTGTATGCGGTGAAATTCTGGCAGAACCGAAAACCATCCCCACCAAGGAACACCGAACCGAAGTTATCCCCGGCAAGTCTCCCACCTGTCTGTCCTCCGGCGTATCCGACGGTCTGAAATGCGCCGATTGCGGTGTTGTCATTCAGGCACAGGAAACCCTCCCCCGTCTGGGTCACTCCTACACCTACGCAGACAATGGAGAAAACCACATTGGTACCTGCATCCGTTGCAGTAAGACTACTGCTGCCGCCCACGCATACGAAAACGGTTCCTGTATCTGCGGTGCTACCCTTGCTCCCGAGGCAGAATTAGACAGTAACATCACCATCGGTCATACTCTGAACTTAGCAAGTGATATCTCCATTAACTACGCCGTCAGAAAGGATCTGCTGGCAAACTACGACAGCTACGAGCTGAAATGCGAGATCCCTGTTTACGAGAATAATATCCAAGTAGGTACCCGGACAGAAACCATCGCCCCTGTCCTCAACGGCTATTATTATTACTTCACTCTGGAAGGGCTCAATGCTGTCAGCATGAACCTGGAGATCACCTCTACCCTCCATATGACCAAGGACGGTAAGGAATATATCTCTAAGGAAGATACCTACAGCGTCGCAACCTACGCCTACTCTCAGCTGAATAAAGAAGGTAACGCAGAAAGCCTGAAAGCCCTGTGCGCAAACCTTCTCCGCTACGGCGCCATTGCCCAGCAGTTTAAGGGCTATTGCACCGACAACCTCCCCGATAGCAAGATGACAGACAGCCACAAGGCATATCTGTCCGACATGGATAGCATTGCCTTCGACTCTGTGAATAGAGTTCTGGATGACCTGAGGGATCCCGCCGTTACCTGGGCAGGCAAGTCCCTGATCTTAGACAGCAAGGTCACTTTGAAATTCATCTTTAACGCCGGCGCCTACACAGGAGACCCTGCAAACCTGAGCCTGAAAGTCACCTACATAAATACCAAGGGCGAGACCGTCACCGCCACCCTCAAGGGGGCGGAGATCTATTCCGCTTCCGCAAATCGCTACTGCTTTGACTTCCACGGCCTCCTTGTCGCCGAGCTCCGCAGCCCTGTCTCCGTAGCCGTCTACGAAGGTGACACCCGTATTTCTCCCACTTTAGAGTACAGTGCCTCTTCCTACGGCACCGGCAAGACCGGCGACCTCCTCACCCTCTGCAAAGCCCTCATGGCCTACAGCGATATGGCGAAAGCCTACTTTGCATAAATCCTAAGCCCTAAACCAATGCCCTGTTG
>JAZREB010000280.1:0-2225 GCA_045660585.1 Faecousia sp.
AAAATATGAAAAAAAGAAGATTCTTATGTCTGCTCCTGGTACTGAGCATGCTACTTTCCTTTACGGTGTCTGCTACAGAAACCGAGTCCACCGAGGCCGAACCCGCCGATACCACCGTTGCAGAGACCTCTGCCCCCCCTACAGCCGATGATTTTTTGACTCCCCCTGCACCTCTGCGGGAGTTTAACTATCCTACAGAGTTTACCATCGATGCCGCGGCCTATGCCCTCATTGAGCTGAAGAGCAACACCATCATCTATAGCAAAGAGCCGGACATGAAGCGTTACCCCGCCAGCTTGACCAAGATCATGACCTGTATGCTGGCCATCGAATACGGCAACATGCAGGATATCCTGACCGTCTCTGCTACCGCACTGGACAACCTCAGCGAATTCGGCAGTACCGCAGGCCTTGTAGAAGGAGAACAGCTCACGCTGGAAGATATGCTCTACTGCATTATGCTCTGGTCTGCAAACGAAGGCTGTAATGTTATCGGCGAGTACATCTCCGGGGATGTAGAGTCTTTCGTCGCTCTGATGAACGAAACTGCCAAGGCGTTGGGTATGGAGAACACCCATTTTGCCAACACCCACGGTCTCCACGACGAGAATCACTATACTACCGTCCGAGATCTCACCATCCTGACCCGTTGGGCATGGCAGAACGAGACCTTCCGCCGTTTTGCAACGGCAACCATCCATGAGGTCCCTGCCACCAACAAGTCCGATGTTCGTGTGCTCCACACCACAAACTATCTGACTGCTACCGACGTTGACAGCCGTTACTACTATTCCCTTGCCAGCGGTATCAAGACCGGCTTCACCACCCCCGCAGGTGGCTGTCTTGTCTCTACCGCTACCGACGGTGATGCAGAGTATCTCAGCATCGTCATGGGCTGTGAGCTCATCAGCAACGCAGAGGATATGCGTTTTATCGAGACCAAGCGTCTCTTCCGCCACGCATTTAGCACCTATTCCTTCGTACAGGTTCTGACCAATACCACAATGCTTGCCCAGCCCGAGGTCAAAAATGCCTCAGGCCGAAATAACGTCGTCGTCCACGCAAAGGACGATGCCATTGTGCTCCTCCCCACAGATTACGAGCCCGATGATATCATTATAAAGCTCCGCTATCAGGGCGAGCTCACCGCCCCCCTGCGTGCAGGACAGGCCGTAGGTTCGGTATCCATTATCTATCAGGGCGTAGAGCTTGCTACATCCGATCTGATCACACTGACCGACGTAGCCTCCCAATCCATCTCTAACAAAGATGACGAGAAAGTCACCCACTTAGAAGAGGATGATGGTGCCGAGGAAAAGAGCAATGTAGGCAAGGTAATTGCCATCGTTGTTGTGGTCCTGGTTCTCTTAGCCGCCGCAGCATGGGGCGCCATCTGGACCGTCAACGCCTACCGTTCCAAGCGCCGTGCGGAAATGCGACGTCTGCGCCAGCAGAGGAGACGGTATTATGATGACTGATCTCGGAATGATCCCAACCTCTGCAGAGATGGAGCAACTACGGCAAAATTGTCTATCCTGCAATGCCTGTCCCCTGTGCAGAACCAGAAATTCCGTTGTATTCGGCGTAGGCCCTGTGCCCAGCGATGTTGTATTCGTAGGGGAAGGACCCGGACAGCAGGAGGATCTCATGGGTGAGCCCTTTGTAGGTGCCGCAGGAAAACTCCTGGATGATATGCTGAATATTATCGATCTCAGTCGCAGGAATGCCTATATCTGCAATATTGTCAAATGCCGTCCTCCCAACAATCGGGATCCTCTGGAAGAAGAACAGAATGCCTGTTTCGGCTACTTAGAAAAACAGCTCACCATTCTCCGTCCACGGATCATCGTATGTCTCGGTCGTATCGCCGCAATGCGACTGATCCGCCCGGATTACCGCATTACCAAGGAGCACGGCACCTGGACAGAGCGTAACGGCGTATGGTACACCGCCATGTATCACCCCTCCGCCCTCTTGCGAGATGCCTCCAAGAGGCCGGACACCTTTACGGATCTCCTGTCTCTGCGTGAAAAGATCCAAAGTCTCCCCCCATTATAAATTTCACCCCGTCCCGGAGCGCCATCGCCCCGAGACGGGATTTTTATCACCGTTGGTGCAAATGATGTATCTGCAATGATATACCCCTATGGGGCATGATATGTGCGCTACAGATTTCAGTTTGTCGAACTGTTTGATGCATAAACCATCGTATCTCACCGTAGGGG
>JAZREB010000281.1:0-3831 GCA_045660585.1 Faecousia sp.
AAGGTGCCGGTATAACCGCCTACAGATGCAAGAGCAGTACGATGGAAGCCGTAAATGGAGATCTCCACATTGGCAGGAACACCCAGTTCCAGCAGTGCCATGAGCTGCTCCTCTGTAAGCCCGGTGATTTGATAAGTGCCGTCAGCCAAAGGCACAATGGTAGACATATCCTCGACTGCCTCAGACAGCATATCATACAGATTGGTGTACGACAGATTCTGCGTGGCTGATTCGTCCATTTTCCCCGTCTGAGGATCATGGGTCTTGTAGATGATGATCAAGTCCTCTACATTGGCCGTTCCGCCCAGAGAAATACCGTCCCCGGAAAGACTGACTCCCAGATCGTCATCTTTAAAGGTCAGGTCTACTGCGGCATGATTGCTACGGTTGAGGAGCTTGAAGCCATAGCCGATTTCCGTTTGATCCGCCACCACAGATCCTTCGCGGACATCGTCTCCGATAACACCTGCCTTGGTGTAAATGTACTGGGCTTTCTCTGTGACTGCATCTACAGGCATCATTTCGATATTGGTCTTAAAATTCAGGTTGATGCCGTGGGTATGTCTCTCGGCAAGATACATATCAAAGGTGCAGATATCTCCGTCCTTGAGTCCCTGCTCCTTGGCAACGGAATCATTCAGGCGGAGAGAGCGGGATGCAGGCGAGTGAGTGCCGCCGATCTCACAGACAGATTGTCCGTTAATGAAGAAGTAAACATCATCATCACCGGAAAAGGAGAAATAGAGATCCTTATCTTCATAGTAAACAAAGGCACTTCGAATATGGTACACAACATGGTAGTTTCTTGCGCCATAAATATTGTCAGCCGTTTCCACACTGCCCGTAGAGTTGTTTCCAAACATGGAAGCACTCTCAAAGCCGAGATTGGCCGCAGCATTCAAGGTAGGAACAAGACTTCCGGAAGAGTTTTTGAGATTATAATTAAAAATCAATCCGGAATCTAAGGTTCTGCCATTTTCCTTATCGGAGCTGAATTCGTAGTTGCCGGAAGCGTCTTTCAGCAGACGCATGGTGGTAAGCTCCGGGATCTTCATGTTATAAGGGAGCTTAAAGGTGGTACTGCCCTTGGTCAATGTTTGGACAGTGTCGTTCGGGTCCGTCTTCCGCCAAATATTGTTCAGTATGTAATAGGCCAGATCATAGTAAGTCGTCACTTGTGAGAACAGGAGAACGCCGCCATTTTCCCCGGTGTCGGTTTTCGCAATGGTTTGTGCGTAAGTACCCAGGGTGCTAAAATAATAGTTAGACGGACGCACCGATGTTCCTGAGTTCGTTCTGTCGCCGGTGTTGGGATCCACCATGGACATAAAGACACTGTTGTAATAGGTATCGAAATCCTCTGCGCCGAAGCCCGAAGCGGCAGGGTCGGAGAATGTCTTTTGCTGACAGTAAAGGGCTCCCGCAATATAAGATACCGTTTGCTCGGTGTAGGCGATGCTTCCGTTGATCAGTTGTGGCTCTATGAGCCCCTCTACAAACTCGATGCCGTCGCCCTTTTCGCTCTTTCCTGTCGTGCCGGGAAAGCTCATACCACCGGCAACGGCGGGACTAACATTATTCAGACCATAAGGGTTGGTGTTGTTGAAGAACTCAAACATGAGGCCGTCTGCACGGAAGTCCAGAACCTCCATGGGGATATCCATGTAGGAGTTGGGCCTGGTTTCGATCTCCAAAAGAGCCATATATGATCTGAGATCCTTTGCAACAGCATCACAAGTAATGCGGTCGGCATTGTTCTTGTTTGTGTCCCAAACAGTCCGCTTGGAGTTATAGGTTGCCATGGAGGACTTCACAAACTTCAGGAAACCCAGATAGGTTTCTGCAGGATAAGCTCCATTTTTATTCTCTCCGGTGACATAGGTCTTTGCCTTTTCCAAGGCATTGTACAGTTCCAAAGAAACAGGAGAAACCTGGAAAAAGTCCCAATACCGGAACTGGAAAGCTTGTCTGTTGTTGTTTTTATATTTGGTATCGGTGCTCTTATTTCTGTCCTCACGAACGATCTGGGACAAGGTATGAGCAGAAATACAATTATTGTGATAAGTGTCGATACCTAACCAATAAGTATATCTGGTTTTTCCCGAAGGGTCTAATTTATAGATTTTTACAGATTCGTTGGTCGTGTGGACTCGGAGGAACCATGGGAACTCGGAAGAAGAATATTTCATGCTTCCGTTATTGTTTTCGGCTGCAACATAAGGAGCCGAAGCTCTGCTTGTGTGAAGGGACTTGATACTATAGCCCGGATCGCTTGTGGTAGGCACACCGTTAATGCCAACATAGGAGCCGAAAGTCTTATCGCCACTCCATGCATTTTTACGGTTGTATTCATACTTGATATACCCAGCCCAGCCTGTATAAGTCGTACCATCCACCGTTGTTTTTGTCGTGGTATCCCTGGTGAGAGTGCCGGAATATTTTTTGATCTCCACAGCGTATTGCAGGTTATTAGGTGTGCTACCGTTGACCGCAGTAAAGGAACCTTTATTGCTGGCGCTTATACCAATGGAGTTCAAGTGGTAGTATTTTGACGCAGCTTCTCCGGAGCTGGTATTCGCGGTTAATCGATCCGTGTGTTCTACGCGAGCGTTTGCAAAGTTAATGGTTTTCCCCGAACCGGATTCTCGGATGAAAAATACACCGTCCAAAGTTGTGTAGTTAAACACTTCCTTATTGACAGGGATCGTGAAGCTGTTGTAGCTTGTCTTCAGTTCAGCGATCAGATTCGCTGTTTCCGTTGCAACAGCGTCTGCCGCCTCAGCCTCAAAAATTGCCACAGAGGGCAACAGACCAACCACACTGCACAGGATCAGAACCAGCGCAAGGGTCCGTTTGATAAAGCCTATCTTCATATTCAGTAACCTCCAAAATAGTTTGTATTCTTTATCCAGATATTATATCTCTTTCCCATTTTTTGTCAATATATCCCACGACATTTTTCTGAAAACAAATATATTTCCCATAAAAAATTAAAAAACCAAAAATGAGGACGTGTGTCGCAACGATACACGTCCTCTCCGGGATCATTTATCTCTGTACATGAATATCCATCTGGGGGAAGGGAATGGAGATCTTCTCTCTATCGAATTCTCGTTTTACTTCCTCGTTGATGTAATTCTTTACCTCGAAGAAATCCTGGGCTAAAGTCCAGCCTAAGAATTTGTATTCGATGGCACTGTCTAAGTAGGCGTTGAGGATCACCATAGGCTGGGGATCCTGCAACAGCTTGGGGTGCTGTGCCGCACGTAAGACGGCAGCTTTCACCTCGTCGATATCATCGCTGTAGGCCGCAGTAAAGAGCAGTTCCACTCTCCGTCTGCCTTCCACAGAGAAATTACAGATTCTGGCTGTAGCGGCATCGCTGTTGGGAATATAAATGGTTCTTCCGTCAGTGGTCAGCAGACGGGTATAGTTCATGGTGATCTCCTGTACCGTGCCACTGTCGCCACCAATATCCACAAAGTCCCCTACATGGAAGGGGTGGGTTGCAAGGAGGCTGATACTGCCGACCACATTGGTCAGCGCATTCTGCACAGACAGGGAAACTGCCAGAGATACCACACTGAGCACTGCGATCAGAGATGTTACGTCGATTCCCAGACAGCCTGCGGCTACCAGGATCACCAGGGCATACAGCAAGATCCGCATAACCGCCTTGACAAAGCTGAACATAGTTCTGTCCAGCTTGGACTTGCCAAGGGCCCGGTCAAACAGCCGTAGCAAGAGCCGAGCCACAAGGATGCCCACTACTAAGATCAGAATAGAGGGCAAGATCCTCTCCACACTGATCATACCGATATATTCTTTGAT
>JAZREB010000282.1:0-3914 GCA_045660585.1 Faecousia sp.
AACGACATGGGTACGATCCGACTTCACCAAGTACAGCTGTCACCAGTATGGAGATGTGTTCCAACGCTTCCCCAATATGTATCGTGTTCCCGGTACTACGGAAGAGGACGCTACCCTGCGCCAGCCTTGGAGTGAGCGCGCACCTTACTTTACAGGCTGTACCTACACCCATAACGAGGCCGAAGGGAAGGACGATTGGAAACAGGATTACGACGAAGACGGCACTGAGGCCTGTAGTTTTGTAGGCGGTGCGGAACTGAATCAAAAGTATATTGCCGCAGCCATGGAGTTCGAAGCCTATAGCTGGACCGAGGAGGAATCCCGTCAAGAACTGATCAAGATCCATAATTCTGCCCAACCGGATGAATTTGCAGAACGGAATAAAATGAAGCAGGTTCTGGTGTCGGATCTCAGTGCTAAGAAGTCCTATTTCTTATTTGATGACGAGATCGTATGTGTAGGCTCCGATATTGATTTTTCTACCCGTGATAATGGGGTTAACACCTATGTGGACAACCGTCAACTTAGGGAAACTTCTGTTTCCGGTGGTGAGACTGTGTATGGAACAGATGATGTCATCGTTGACGGAACCATGCTGGAAAAGACCAACAGTTTTGCAGAGCCTAAGGGGTATACCGATCCTACTTGGGTATATGCAGAGAATTTTGGCGGATATTATTTCCCTGCGGGAGGAGAGGTCTATGTAAATAAGACCTTCCGCCAATCCAGCAATGATGGGGACAATACCAATGATGACTACAATCAGATTAACTTGACTCACAATCCTACCAATGAAACCTGCAGTTTCTTTGAATTATGGATCAGCCATGGAAAGGCACCCCAAAACGGAACCTATTCCTATGTCATGCTCCCGGAGAAAACTGTAGAGGAAACAAAAGATTATACAAAGAATCCCGATGTAAATATTCTTGTTTGCACGGATGGTCTCCATGTTGTCAGAGAAGAGACTCTTGGAATTACGGCAATGGTATTTTGGAAGGCCGGCAGTTATGGTGGTATTAGTGTAGATCAGCCTATGATCATCATGGTACAGGAGCAAAACGGGGTTTATACCCTTTCTGCATCGGATCCTACCCAGGAACTGAAGTCCGGAATCATTACTGTAAACAAATCTCTGCAACTGAAATCCGGGGATGAGGAATTGACCGTCAGCGGTACTTCCAAGACTGTTATTAAAGCGGATTTCAGTAAAACTCCGGGCAAGAGCCTGTCTGCTACGTTCGGTACTGAAGCAGAGGATTGTGTCCTCTTTGATTTCGCAGAGGGTAGAAAATATGAAACCGCAGCTTATGGTTTTACAGATTACAATGTAGGGAAGAACTGGGTTACGGACAGTAGTGTTCCTACGATCTCCGGCGGTACATTGACCTTAAACTTGAATCAAAGTGGTAGTACAACATTGACTGCAAACAAATTAAATCTGCCTACGAAGGAGCAGGGGACAGTTATGCTCCGATTGAAGCTAAAGGGCGTTACAGCTACAGATCCGAGAGTGCTACTGTCCTATATGACAGATAGTTGGAGCAGTGAGAGTAAGCTGTGCTCGGTAACACAGACTTGCTTAGACGGTGAATATGTAACATACGGCACCGGCTTGTCTATTCCCAACGGAACTGTTACAGCTCTGAAACTTCGCTTCGAAGGTCTGTCCGGTGGTACAGCGGTGATCGACTATATTTCCATGGGAGTCGAGCCCGAAACGCTGTATTTCGGATTTGAGAGGGATAAGACTATTGAGTCTTATCGGACGGGCACCTATGGTGGCTATGACTATTCTTCCGATTTCTGGGCACTGAATTTAAGCGCCAAAACCGGACAATATTATACCGTAGAAGACGGTGGACTGAGTATCTATGCAACAGATGAATATAACGGTACTGCAGGAACCGATCAGGGAATCTATGTAGAAACTACTGCTGTTCCCGGAGTATATCCATGGACGAATCGAGACAGACATGCCCTTTCTTATAATCCCAATGGTGCAGAGATATTGGAGATCCGTTTTAAAACGGAGGATCTGGTAGCAACTGAAGGGAAAATGCCTACATTGGTATTACTTTACACCGGAGAGAAGGATGGCGCAGTTAGCCGAAATGATAAAGTAAGCGTATCTTTTACCATAAAGAACGGAGCATATCAAACCATTCGGATCCCTGTGGACGAAACCTTTAAGGCAAATGATTTTATCAAATCTCTTGGATTGCGATTCCGATACACCTGCAGTATGGGAGCGGATTCTGTAGGAAAGATCCATATTGACTATATCTACCTCGGCAGTCGGAAGGATGCGCCTTCTTCGACCTATTTCGATTTCGAGGAATCCGAACGGTATGATCGTGGGGAATATGGTTCCTTAGACTATTCCCAGGGTAACTGGACATACAGTAGCACTCGATTGAATGCTCCTGTTTATGACGGTGGTACCGTATCTCTGAGTCTCCTCGAGAATCCCGCATCGGGCAGTCTATATTTGCAGGTGGGTCCCTATCTGACACAGAAATTCCCCTTGCAATTAGATTTGTCTCAGAAGGAAGTGATTCAGCTAAGATTTAAACTGGAACATTTCGTAGCAACCAATGCAAAGGTGGGGATATATTACTATACAACGCTAAATTCTCATGTAAATAGTAAGGATCAAATTCGTAAACTGGTAGATCTTCCTATTGAGAGTGAACAGGTAAACGGAGAATATTTGACACTTATCATACCGATTACATCCGAAATGCAGGAGCGTGATCTGATACGTAGTTTGCGTCTGAACTTTAGCGGTCTGTCTAAAGGGACGGATGGGGGGAAAATCACTGTAGATTACATTTACATTGGTTCTTATGAACTCTTACCCGTTGCAGAGTATTTGTATTTTGATTTCGATGGGGAAGAGAATGACCGTCTACGATACGAGCAGGAAGCGTACGGAAACACGGATTTTGATGATCCCGGCAATTGGTGGGGAAATCCCTCTTATACTACAGATCCTGTAATTGAAAAAGGCATCCTGAGTTTTGCCTCTACCAATGCAGAAGGTCGTACCAATCACTACGTTCATGGTGGTTGGACCCATAATGTTCTGCCCCTGTCTTATGCACCGGGTGATAATGATATTTGCCAAATCCGTTTTGCCATAGAGAACGCTGTGAGCGCCAATGACAGTGGTCTCGGTGCTCTTCAGCTTTACTACGGTATCGGTACAAATGCAACTGCCGGCTATGATCAGGTTGAATTTGACGTGGAGGCATATTCCGGAAAGGGATATGTAACGGTGTCATTTCCCATGGATAGCAGTGCTTATTTGACTGCAGAGGAAATTACCTGCCTACGAATCCAATTTGCCAGAATCCTTTCTGTAGATGGCGCAAATGCCACGTTTCGGATCGATTATCTGTTCATAGGCCCCGAAGACAATGCCCCTGCAAAGGAAGGGCCTTTGTATATCGATTTTACCCATACCATAAAGGATCTGGAGAGATATGCCGATAAAGCATATGGGCAGAGGAATTTGGATCAATCCTCCCAATGGTGGACGAACAGCAATAACGATGAGAAAACCGCTATAGAGGATGGCAATCTAATTATCACTGCGGCAGAAGGATCTGCATCTACGATCCACTACGCTATCAGCTGTCAAAACTTTGGCTCTTATCCTTTACAATATAGACCTAAAGCCGAAGATCTGTGCCAAATGCGGATTCGTTTAGATAATGGCATTTCTACCAATGCAGATGGTAAGATCCGTTTGTCCATGATCTACGGTACAGTAGATAACAATTCCGCAGGGACAGACTATGTGGAATTTGATGCCGGGGAATATATGGATCGGGGATGGGCTACGGTAACATTCCCTATGGATAGTCCGAATTATCTAAAATGCTTGGAAATTAACAGCGTTCGACCTC
>JAZREB010000283.1:0-3619 GCA_045660585.1 Faecousia sp.
CCAACGGCTTCGGATATTTATGCTAACTTTCAGTGCGATTTTCTCTCCCTCAGAGCGCTTCGCGCCCAGCTCCCTCGTCAGAGGGAGCCAAGGACGGTGCGGACTTGGAGACAGTTCGACAAACCGGAATTGGTATCATAAAACGAGTGCACTGTCCGTAAGTGCACTCGTTTTATGATAATATCATGTATTTTTAAATTCTGTAACAGACTATTTCTCCACAACTTCTACATAGAAGCTCACCGGGCGGAAACCGTCATTACAGGAGAGCATGGCAGAATAGGGATCCTTCATCCAACCGTCAAAAAAGTTTCCTCCACCCTCGGAAAGCTCCTTAATAAAAGGAAACAGAGTCTCCCATGCACTTTGGCACAGATCTTGGGGCTTTTCCAAATGGGATAGAAACCAAACCTGTCCCTCTGCAACATCACAGGTATGTTCAATGGGATTTTCGTATTTTTCCATGAGATCCGGGTAGGATGCTTTGCGGATAGCGGTAATTTTGATTTTCTTCATAGAATCTGTCCTCTCCATCAAGGAAATAAAAGGGATCCGAGAAACTGTCCCCGGATCCCCTATTTTACTTAAAATTTTCCGGGCAGAGGCTCGGATTTCTCCTGTGCCTCCTGAAGATTAACGATAATATGATTGGAAATAAACCAACCTCTCTCTGTCAGGACCCATTTTCCGTCTACCTTCTCTGCATAGCCGTTCTCGGCACAGCGATTGAGGAAGCGCTCCATAGGTTCAAAGGATTGGAGATATCGTTTCTCATACTCCTTGGGAGAAATGCCATCCTTCAGACGGGCTCTCAGCATGAGATATTCCCCGGAACGCTCACGGGGAGAAACCCGTTCACATTCTTCTAATATCTGTCCCTGTTTAGAGATCCCTTCGATGTATCCTCTGGTATCATCCATGATTTTAAAACGTTTTCCGCCAAAATCGGATGCGGCAGAGGGCCCGAAACCGAGATATTCTTCCCCGGTCCAGTATTTCATGTTATGACGGGATTCCATACCCTTTTTGGCAAAGTTGGAAACCTCGTAATGTTCATAACCATGCTCTCTCAAATATTGAGAAGCACTGAGATACATTCTGAGCTGTTGATCCTCGTCTGCGATCCGTAGCTGATCCCGATATCTGTACATAGCGCAATCGTTGCCGATGGTCAGACAATAGCAGGAAATATGCTCCGGGCGCATGGCAACAATAGCTTCTACCGAAGCCATCCAGGTATCCATAGTCTGATTGGGCAGTCCGTACATAAGATCCAGAGAAATATTGGCAAAGCCAACCTTTCTTGCAATTTCCATAGCCGTCTTTGCCTGTTCAAAGCTGTGGGTTCTTCCCAATTTTCCCAAAATCTCATTATCATGGGACTGTACACCCATGGACAGGCGGTTGAAGCCGGCACGCATGAGCTGTTTTAGACTCTTTTCGTCTACGCTGTCCGGATTGACTTCTACAGTGATCTCGGGATTGACACTAATATTAAAATGCCGATGGATCTCGTCTAAGATATTATCCAGATTCTCTGCACCGAAATAACTTGGAGTACCGCCACCGAAATAAATGGTATCTACCACATAATCCCCGGTGCCCTTCCCGGTTTCCTTCATATGATCCGCCAGAGCCTGCATGTAGTAATCCACGACCTTGGGATCCTTTGCGCCACCTTTGGAATAGAAGCTACAGTATTCACAGCGGGATTTACAGAAAGGAATATGCACATAAATACCCAGCTTTTTCTCTTCGGTATTCTTGCGATTCAAGAAAAAAGCCATGTGATTATCCTCCTATTTTTCCCTGTATAAAGGTTCTGAATTCATCTACACTACCACCGGTGATCCCATCCTTGGCAACAAAATAGTACTGATTCTTGCCGTGGTTGAGAAGGAATAGATTCTCTGTTTCCACAATTTTTGTAACAGAGGAATAGCCGTCGCAAACCAACTGTTCTTCGTCCTCTGCAATGGTCTGAACAAGGGAATGATTATAAAATTCCGTTGTGACATGGAGGGCCTTGGAGCCGTATTTTTTAAAAATTGCTTCTTCCCAGTGAGCCATGGCTCGTTTGGTGCCGGTTTTTTTTGAATAGATGGTAAATCCCGTCATGGCGGCAACCAGAACCAGCATCAGAGCATTTTTCTGCCAGTGGCTATTGATAATGGAATCTGCGATCAAATATCCGCCCATAAGCAGATAAATTCCGTAGAAAATCCAATTACTTCCACCGGCCGCCTTGCCGATGGCGGCCTTAGAGCCTTCTAACTGGCTGTTAGAATCGATCACGGTTTTACATACGAAAATCGGATGATCCTGTACTTCTTGTACGTGGGTTTCTTGTTCCACGTTCATTTCTTCGTTCACGTCCATGCTTTACTCCTATTATAGGGAAATCAAGACTGCTCAGCCTCTTCCCCTGCCTCTTCTTCGGATCGGGGGGTATTCTGCAGAGCGATCAATCTGTTGCCTGCGCCGATACGCATGATGATAACACCCTGAGTATCTCTGCCCTGTACACTGATATTCTCAACAGAGGTACGCAGAACCACACCGCCGGATTCGATCATGAGAAGATCCTCATTGTCGGATACCACACAGGCACCTACCACAGCGCCGGTCTTTTCTGTCAGGCGGTAATTCTTCTTACCCATACCGCCACGGCTCTGAACCTCGTCACCGCGCATATAGCTCTCCACAGGGGTACGCTTACCATAGCCGTTCTCGGTCACAGATAAGAGTGCCTTGCCGGGCTCTGCAACAGCGGCCCCAACTACCATGTCCCCGTCCTTCAGACGGATACCACGGACACCGGTAGCCATTCTGCCCATACAACGGACATCCTGCTCCTTGAAGCAGATAGCCATACCGTTACGGGTAGCAATGAGGATATTATCCTCACCGGTAGTCTTCATGACGGCAATGAGCTCATCTCCTTCCTCAATGTTGAGGACACGGATACCGGCCTTACGGGCAGTGTAAACATCGGAAAGCTGCATACGCTTTACAGTACCGTTTCGAGTAACCATCATGATACATTCTTTCTCAGAGAATTCACGAGTCAGAAGCATAGCAGTGACTCTTTCCTCAGGTTCCAGAGGCAGAATATTGACAATATTGGTACCTCTTGCAGTTCTGCCGGCCTCGGGGATCAAATAGCCCTTCTTCCGATGGACTCTGCCGGTATTGGTAAAGAACAGCAGATGGTCGTGAGTGGAAGCGATAAAGAGGTTCTTGATATAATCCTCTTCCTTCAGACTCTGACCGGAAACACCTCTGCCGCCTCTGCGCTGAGAACGGTAGGTATCTACAGGCAGACGCTTCATATATCCTGCATTGGACAGGGTATAACAGCAGTCCTCTTCCTGAATGAGATCTTCGTCATCGATCTCGTCCTCTACATCTACGATTTCAGTACGGCGATCATCGCCGAACTTGTCACGGATCACAGTAAGCTCTTCACGGATGATACCACGAACCAGATTGATGTCTGCAAGGATTTCCTTGTAGTAGGCGATCTTTTCCTGCAGTTCCCGGAACTCTGCCAGGAGCTTGTCTTTTTCCAGACCCTGCAGACGCTTTAACTGCATGTCCAAAATTGCCTGCGCCTGAA
>JAZREB010000284.1:0-1550 GCA_045660585.1 Faecousia sp.
CCTGCTCCCATGGAGACGGATGTGGAAACGGTAAAGGATCCTCTGATCTCCTTCGGCCTGTATAACTACAACCATCGGGTCAATGACAATGCTCCTGCAGGGCTACCCTACAGCAGGACCATGGAGAACTTGTTCCCCTTCTGGAATGACTATGCCACGGATTGTGGCAGGAATATCTTCTGCGCCGGAGCCTCCCGTTGGAACCGCTTCTATGAGGCAACCGGCTCTACCGTCAGCCCTGCATTAGGCGCAGATGGCTATCCCAAGGTAGATCTGACCCGAAATTACAGTAGCTTTAATGCAGTCAGCCTTGGACATCTCTTCGGCAAGGACTATGCTTTGGGCGTCCATCCCCATGAGCCCACCAACACTCCTCTGACCTTTGACGGAGAATATTATACCTACGACAGCACCCAAAACGGTGTGGATTATAACGTCCGAACCAACGAATTCTATGTAAGAAGCGAGGCAGGGGACGGTTTTACTCCCTTTACCTATGATGCAACCCGGCCCGACAACTGGTACGGCATGACCATGGAGCTGAACTTTGCTCAGACGGATAAGAACACTGTCTTTGAGCTCAGCAGCATGGACGATGCATGGGTCTTTATTGACGGCTGTCTGGTTCTGGACTTAGGCGGCGGTAACGGTCTGAAAACCGGCTCTATCGACTTTGCAACCGGCACTGTTACGGCTACCGGTGGATCTGTGACCCAGACCCACGCCATCTTAGAGCGATATCAAAATGCGGCCCGTGAGGCTGTTACCTCTTGGAACGGGGATACCTATGCCGAGGGTACGACTCATACCCTTCAGCTTTATTTCTTAGAGCGTACCACCAATGGCAAGCTCTGCCGTATTTCCTTTAACTTAGAACCCATTGCTGCCTCTGCAGAGAAGCATGAATTTAAGGAGACCCTCCTCTTCGGTCAGCTTCATAACCATACCACCTACTCCGACGGCACCGGCACCACTACTCAGGCCTATGAGTACATCCACGGCGTAACGGACATGGACTATTTCCTTGTGTCCGATCACTCCAACTACTTTAGCACCGAGACCGGCAGTAAGATCAAGGATTACTACAATCTGTCCGGCCTTAAGAAAAATTCCGCAGGCACCATGAGCCTGTGGGAGGAACAGCGGATCATTACCGAGGAATACAATGCCGCTTACCGCAATGTACTGATCGCTCAGGGCTACGAAATGACCTGGAAGCGTGTTGACCCCAACCAGCTTAAGGAAACGGGCCACATGAACATCTTTAACGGCTATGGCACAGTCTCCCGTCTGACTGCCGGTACGGAGACCAACTCCGTCAAGGGCGATTTTAGCGGTTTATATTACTTCTACGATATGATGGTCAACGCCAACAAGGGATTGAACGAAAAGGGAACGGCGATCAGCCGCACCAAGTACATTCAGGACGCCCCCTTGGTTGCCATGTGGAACCATCCCAGTAATAAATGGGGTACTTTTAACGAATACGCAGGCTACTCCAAGGAAAGAGACGAGATCATCAACCTGATGGAGAAGTCGGAGGCCAAGCG
>JAZREB010000285.1:0-6050 GCA_045660585.1 Faecousia sp.
TAATGGCCTCTTCTGCTTGGGCGGGGGTGGTGCAATCCGGGGCGAATGTTTGAACCTCTGCAATGATCTCGTCACATTCCATTTGGGCATGCAACATACGGGTAGAAAGGTTCTGTGCCTCGGCTTTCTCTGCGGCAATGATTTTCTCGTATTCTTCTTGTGCCTCTTTATAGCGATCCAGGAGCTTGGGCAGTTCCATGAGGGAGTCTGCACAATACAGATCCAAGATATCCTGTGCCTGACGGAAGTTTCTCTTGCGTTTGTTGTTCCGAATCAAGATCAGAATCAGCAGAACCAGGAAAAGGGTCAGTGTAGAGGCGGTTATGCCCAGCAAAAGGGGCAGAGGTAATGCAAAGGGGAGCATGTTCAAATAGGTCAGAACAAACAATGCCCCTGCGGCGGCAAAGAGCAGGAAGGAAAGTAAGAGGGGGAGAAGTCTTTTCCCGGTCTTCCCTTCGGACAGGTAGGCATAGGCCTGCATATCTGCATTGACCTTTGCTTCTGCCTGTTCTACGTCCATGCCGG
The DNA here is from genome assembly GCA_045660585.1 of Faecousia sp. Classification (GTDB taxonomy): domain Bacteria; phylum Bacillota; class Clostridia; order Oscillospirales; family Oscillospiraceae; genus JAZOXB01. The sequence goes on from JAZREB010000285.1 coordinate 526, forward strand.
TGAAATAGACCGGTGCCTGAGGACGGAAGGTGGGAGGGGGAGCGAAAGCGGCTTCCACTCTGGTGGTTTCCAACTGTCCCCGTGCTTCATCCAGCTTTTTCCGCAGAGAACGGAGGTAGGTTTCGGAAGGGAGCTCGCGAGCCAATTCCTCTAATTTGTCGCAGAGCTGTTCCTGTTCCCGGAGTTTACGACCCAGTTCTTCCATAGCCAGTTGACCCTGGGCACGTTTGGCACTGTCCACCCGCTGCAACAGGGTTTCCAGTTCCCGATAGGTCTGCTCTGCTTGCGCCTTTTCCGCTTCCAGAGTGCGGATCTCCTCGCGGAGCTTTTCCAAATTGGTGCAACGTTGTTCTGCCTCGGTCAACTCCGTCTGGAGTTTAGCGATTTTTCCGCTACGACCTGCCAGACGATTTTTGAGAGTTTGCAGTTCCTTTTCCAATTGGGGGGCAGACTTGCTACGCTCTTCTCCGGTGCTGACCAGAGCACCCAGGCGTTTTTCCAGAGCGTCGTCGCTGTTAACATTCATACCCAACTGGCGAATAAAAGCGGTGCGTTCAAAAACGCTACGTTCCACACCGCAGAGGGTACGACCGCAATTTTCTCCGGAGAGGGCGCCCAGCTCTTTCCCACTCATGGTGTCATAGGCGCGGAAAATGCTCATGGGAGCCTTTGGTGTGGATTTACGTTCGATGGTAATATAACGGCCCTTCCATTCCAAGTCAATGGAGCCCTCCATGGGACTTCCGTTCCAGGGGCGGTAGCGCTCCTTGGCGGGGAGGCCGGCATTAAACTGACTGCTCCGTTCCTTGGTGTCGATGCCGTAGAACATGGCAATGATAAAGGCTGTCCAGGTGGACTTTCCTTCCTCGTTGGGAAGGGTCAATACATTCATGCCCTCTTGTAGGCTAAGCTCTCCTTGGAGCTTACCGAAGGAGGCACGCATTTTTAATATTTTCATATCAGGTCTCCTTCTTGCTTAAAGGCTAACTTCACGACCGTCCATCAGATTTTTCAGCAGTTCTGTGGCGGCAAGGATCCTTGTGCGTTCTGCGGGGGTGGCATTGTCATAGCGGTTTTTCATTTCCTTCATGATCTCACCCCGGAGGGTATCTTCTTCGATACCGTCCCAACGCTCGCCCTTTCTGTAGGTTTTGTCCACGATTTCCAGGAAGAAACAGTTTTCCTCCATGGCAGATTCGATCCCCGAGATATCGAGATTTTCACAGGGACCCTTAAAAATGACACGGAAACAGTGATCGTGGGGATCCTCCGGCAGGGCGTTTAGGAGGTTGTTCAGGGGATCGTCCCCGGCTTCGATCTCAATGATCTCGTAACGGCGCCCCTCTAAGGGGATGAATTTGGGTTCCATGCAGACCTTGGACAATCTGACTTGCAGGAGACCCTTCTTTCCGCATTCGTCAAAGCCTCTACCCATGAGGCAACCGGGATAGGCAAATGTGGTGTATTCCTGCTGTTGGATCTGGGTGCTGTGGACATGACCCAGAGCAAGGTAATCCAGACCGGAGTCTGTGATCTGCTGGGTGGTGATGGGGTTGTATTCCGCACCGGTGTGCAGGAGCAGGATGTTCAGCCGACTTTCGTCTTCGACGTGGAAATCCTTCAGGGGTTCCCAATTTCCCTGGGTATAGGCACCGCCGTACAGGTCGCATTGGGGAAGCTGGATCCGCTGTAATTCCTGCTTGGTGAAAATGGTGACATTCTCGCCCCAATCCTCTGTGGCGTAGGGGCTGTCCTCTCCGTAGGGATCGTGATTGCCCGGCGCAATGAAAATGGGGGCATCAATGGTGGCGAAACAGGCTTTCAGGGCCTCAATAGTATCTAAGTAGACCTTTGCTCCGTCGAAAAGATCCCCGGACAGGAGTACCATATCACAGCCCTCGCAGGCTTGGGCAAAGGCACGCAGAGTCTCTCGCTGTTCGTCCCGTCGCTGTTTTGCTTTTTCCGGGGAGAGAGAGGTAAAAGAGGCATCCAGATGAAAATCCGCAGCATGAATGATTTTAATCATAGATCAGGATCCTTTCTGTTTTTTTGCATTTGCCGGTGTCTGTGTCGATATGGAAGAGACAGCCCTCCAATTTACAGCTACCTGCAGCGGGCTCGTAGCGTTGGGGAACCTCCCCTTTGAATCGGCGGATGGAAAGATCGGGGCGGATGCCCAGGATGCTGTTACGGGGGCCGGTCATGCCCAGATCCGTAATATATCCCGTGCCGTTGGGAAGAACACGATCATCTGCGGTCTGTACATGGGTGTGGGTACCCCAAACCGCGCTGACTTTGCCATCCAGCATCCAACCCATGGCCAGCTTTTCCGAGGTGGCCTCGGCATGGATCTCTACAAGGGTGATTTTCGTGTGGAGTTTTTTCAGGATACGCTCCACCCCTGTGAAGGGGTTGTCCGGGGTGTAGTCCATATTGCACCGACCGATCAGATCAATGACAGCTATGGGGCCGAAAGCGGTTTCGTAAATGCCGAACCCTTTCCCCGGTTGTCTGTCCGACAGGTTTGCAGGGCGGAGCATACGGGAGCATTTTTGGATATAGGGAATGATCTCCCTACGTCCCCAGGTGTGATTGCCCATGGTGATCACATCGGCACCGGCATCAAAAATGGATTCTGCCTGTCCCGGGGTAATGCCTAAAACGGCGGTATTTTCTCCATTCACTACGCAGAAATCTACGGCATAGTCCTTCTTGAGGGCGGGTAAGTTGGCTTTTAAGAAATCCAGACCGTTGGTGGCGACTACATCGCCTACAGCCAGCACTTTCATGATCAATGGTACTCACTCCTGTGAAATAGAATGGTAATGTCGGGAAATATTATACCCGAATAGCTTTCTTTCGTGGGGTTTTGCAAGGGAAAGAAGATACAATCCATCCCAAAGGAAGGGGATGGTATCATGGACACCTTAGAGGGAATCTGCACGGACAAGCGGGTGCTGTTCGTTCCTGTGTGGGATATCTATCCCAATCCCATGCAACCCAGGCGGCTCTTTGACCCGGAAGGGATACGGGAATTGTCAGCCAGTATTACCCAATATGGGATCCTGCAACCGCTGACTGTCAGCAAGGTGGCAGATGGTTACCGTCTCATTGCCGGAGAACGGCGGTTGCGAGCGGCTCGTTTAGCAGGTCTTGCAGAGGTTCCCTGTATCTTGTTGCAGGTGGATGAAGAGGGCTCTGCTATGTTAGCCATGATCGAGAATCTTCAGCGGAAGGATCTGGATTATCTGGAAGAGGCACGGGGACTTGCCCTCCTTATGAGCCGATTTGGACTCAAGCAGGAAGAGATTGCCCTGAAAATCGGGAAAAGTCAAAGTGCCGTAGCCAATAAACTCAGGCTCCTGCAACATGGCCCCGAGGTTTGGGGCGCATTACGGGAAAAGGGTCTGTCCGAACGCCATGCAAGGGCGCTGTTACAGCTCCCTACAGAAGAGGAACGGCTCAAAATGATCCGCCTCATTGCAGAAAAGGATCTGACCGTAGCAAAAACCGAGTCCTACATAGGGGAATATCTGGGGAAAAAGGTACAGCACGGGGAGAAAAGGGGAAAACGGAAATTCATCCTGAAAGATCTACGGCTGTTCCTAAATACCGTCAATCATTCCCTGGATCTGATACGGCAAGCGGGTTACTGTCCCCAAGCGAAGCAGGAAGAGACAGAAGATGAGATCATCCTGACCATCCACTTGCCGAAAAAACGGTAAAATCAAGGATTTACCAAATTGTATAGCTTGTCGGTGATACGGTAGCCCTGGGGAACGTATCTGACGGAAGAAATGCGTGTTCCGCTGACACCGTATTTGGCAGAATAGCCGAAGAGATCGATATAGCGGTGAAGGTCGGGACACTGGTCACTCATAGCCTTCATGACCTCTACGGTGGCACGGACATCATCGATAGCGCGGTGAGAATTGCAGACCTTATCTTGGAGGTTATAGGCCTCGATGGCGTTGCACAACTTGTGAGGGAAGGGCATCCGATCCCGATAGACTGTTAGCAGGTCTAATTTGGGCTGATCCTTGAGGAGCTTTGCATCTCCGTGTTTGCTCAGTAAGTAATACAGGAACAGCAGATCGAACTGGGCATTGTATGCGGTGATCATCGTTCCCGGGGTGAGTAATTGTGCCAAGAGCTCACAGAAGGGAGCCTTGTGGATCCCTTGCTCCAAGAGCATTTCGTCTGTGATACCGGTCAGTTCCGTGATCTTGGGATCTAATTTGCGATCGTTGGTCATGCGGATAAACTCGTCCACTTCTGCCACGGGTTTCCAGCCGTTGTCCCATTCCAGACGGATGGCAGAGAATTCGATGATCTCGTCCTTGGTAAAGCTGAGACCGCTGGTTTCGGTATCGAGAACCAAGATCCCACTGCAATAATCACGCAAATAATCCATAATGTATCACTCCTTTTGGAGTATTATATCACAAATTTGCCCTATTGACAAATACTTTCTTCTGTGATATAGTGTGAGCAACCGCATATGTAACCTTCTTCGGGGGGCCGGTGTACCGGCTGAGATTGAGAGTAAACTCTCTGACCCGCGAACCTGATACGGTCAATACCGTCGTAGGAAAAGATGGCACTTCCGCTTTGCTTTCCGAGATGGGTGCATGGCGGAATTTTTGTTTTAGGAGGTTTTTTCAATGAGAAAAAACAACAGTCTCCGTGCTCTGTGTGAAAGTGCGGTATTTACAGCCCTGGCTCTGGCTCTAAGCTATGTAAAAATCCCTACGGGAATGGCTTTCGGCGGTTTCGGCGGATCCATTGATCTGGTTATGATCCCCTTGCTTCTGTGCGCCATCCGCTGGGGTATGGGATGGGGAATGGGGGCCGGTTTGGTGTTCGGCACCCTGAAATTCTTCTTTGCCGGTGGCTCTGCTATTTCTTGGCAGTCCATGTTGCTGGACTACAGCCTGGCCTATATGATGGTCGGTCTGGCAGGTGTGCTCAAGGGCAGATCCGGCATGAGCTGGCTTGCCGCCCTTGTTGGCTGTTTCGGTCGGTTTGCCATCCATTTTATCAGTGGCGTTACCATCTATGCCCAGTATGTCAGCCCCATTTTCGGTTGGGAAGGCAAGAGCAGTATCATCTATTCCATCCTGTATAACGGCTCCTATATGCTCCCCAATACCATCATCGCCGTCCTGGCTCTGGCATTACTGCAAAAGCCCCTGGGTAAATTCCTCCGCAGAGAGGATCTGCAGAAGGCATAAAATAAAAACTGTAAATCACAGTTTATCGTTCTGTTTGCATTTTCGATTTTCGAGAAAATGACCATAAGAAACACCGCACCATCTGTAGGGCAAGCTGCCCTCAGCTTGCCGTCCGCGAAGCGGCAGACGGTGAAAGACACCAATTAAATTCAATGTCGGTAGCTATATAAAGCTGTCATTTTCGGCATGATTTGTATTATCGCAATGTTTTTTCGCATCGGCGGTTCCTGCACCGGCAAGCTGAGGGCAGCTTGCCCTACAGAGAAACTTTTGTCGATTTTATGATACCGT
>JAZREB010000286.1:0-3057 GCA_045660585.1 Faecousia sp.
CATCCATGGGGTATTATTCTTCCTTTCTCTCTCCCATATCTGCATTGACATATGCCATAAATTCTTCCCCGGTAATGGTTTCCCGTTGGAGCAAATACAGAGCAATTTCATCTAAAAGGGCCCGTTTCTCCACAAGCAGAGCCTTGGCTTCCTCGTAGCAGGATGCCAAAATGGCACGAACCTCAGCATCAGCCTCGGCGGCGGTGGACTGAGCGCACTCCATATAGGCTTCTCCCTCTAAATACTCACTGCGCACACCGGCCAGAGCCATGGTGCCGATCTTGTCACTCATACCGAACTGGGTCACCATCTTTCTGGCAATATCCGTAGCACGCTGAATATCGTTGGAAGCGCCGGTGGTTTGGGTCGCAAAGACCGTCTGCTCCGCAGCTCTGCCACCTAAGAGTGTCTGGAGCTGAGTCAGCAGTTCCTCCTTGGAATTGAGGAACTTTTCTTCCTCGGGCATCTGCATGGTATAGCCCAGAGCGCCGGAGGTATGGGGAACAATGGTGATCTTGGAAACAGGCTGGCTGTGCTTGCGCAGGGCGGCAACCAGAGCATGACCTACCTCGTGATAGGCAACGATCCGTTTTTCGGTATCTGTCAGGACAGTACCCTTCTTCTCGGTGCCTGCAATAACGGTCTCAAAGGAGACCATAAGATCTTCCTGATTCACTGCACGGCGACCCTTGCGCACAGCACGGAGGGCAGCCTCGTTGACCAAGTTCGCAAGGTCTGCACCTACAGCACCTGCGGTAGCCTGTGCGATCTTCTTCAGGTCAACATCCTCAGACAGGTGGATGTTACGGGTGTGAACCACCAGAGTCTGGTAACGACCTTCCAAATTGGGACGGTCTACGATAATACGGCGGTCAAAACGACCTGCACGGAGAAGAGCCTTGTCCAAAACTTCCGGGCGATTGGTTGCCGCCAGAATGACAACACCCTTAGAAGAATCGAAGCCGTCGATCTCTGCCAGAAGCTGATTCAGGGTCTGCTCCCGTTCGTCATTGCCGCCGAAACGGCTGTCACGGCTACGACCGATGGCATCGATCTCATCAATGAAGATAATGGCAGGGGCTACCTTAGACGCTTCCTTAAAGAGGTCACGGACACGGCTGGCACCTACACCGACGAACATCTCCACAAAGTCCGAACCGGAAATGGAGAAGAACGGCACGTGTGCCTCACCTGCAACAGCCTTTGCCAGGAGGGTCTTACCTGTACCGGGAGAACCGACTAAGAGGGCACCCTTGGGGAGCTTGGCACCGATGTCCGTATACTTCTGGGGATTGTGGAGGAAATCGATGATCTCCACCAAGGATTCCTTGGCTTCATCCTGTCCCGCCACATCTCGGAATGTCACTCCCGTCTCCTTTTCCATATAGACCTTGGCCTTACTCTTGCCTACGGATCCGATACCGCCGATACCGCCGTTTTTAGCGATCCTGCGCATGGTAATGACCAGAATCACCAAGAAGGATACCGGCAGGATCAAGCTGGATACCACATAGAGGAAGGAATTTTCCTGGGTCAGCTTGCCCGTAAACTTTGCACCGCCACTCCACAGAGCAGGGATCATATTGGTCAGCTCTACATAAGGCAGAGGGGTGGTGTAATAGACAGTCTTGGGATCCCGGGTGTCGTCCTTACGGGTGTAGGAGATCCGTTCATAGGCAAGCTCCACCTCATAGATCTGCTTGTCGTTTACCGCCTCTAAAAATACATTGTAGGGAACTTCCTCTTGTTTAAATCCCATGACACGTTTAACCATGGGACCGCTTAAGAAGAACAGACCGACCATTATAGCTACAACCAGAACGACAGACAGCCGCTGACGATTGCGATTTTGATCATTTTGGCCATTGGGTTGGTTAGAATTCGACATTCTTCCACACTCCTTTCATACAGATACAGAAATACGGAGCATATCATATCACATTTTTCTCTATCATGCAATGCGATATGGGTAAATTTTCTATGAATTCCTATTTCTACTTGTGTATTTCTGTTTTTTTTGATATAATAATATGGATTATAAACAGGAGTGTTATACTATGAGAAAAGAAACCAATTATCAGCGAGACGAAGCCGCCTCGGAAGGCCTCATCGAAGGCCGTAACGCCATAACCGAAGCTCTGAAAAGCGGTCGTGCCATCAACAAGGTATTCCTTGCAGACGGAGATGTGGACAAGTCTCTGGGCAGACTGGCCGCACAGGCCAAGGATGCCGGCGCAGTCGTTGTCCGAATCGACCGCCGTAAGCTCAACGAAATGAGCCCCACCGGCGCACATCAGGGCATCATTGCCTCTGTAGCCGCCCACGAGTATTCCACCATCGAGGAAATTTTAGCCGCCGCAGAGGAAAAGGGAGAAGCTCCCCTTCTGGTCATTTGCGACGAGCTGTCCGATCCCCACAATTTAGGGGCCATCCTCCGCAGTGCGGAGTGTGCCGGTGCCCACGGTGTCATTATTCCCAAGCGCCGTAGCGTGGGCCTCACCGCCGTTGTAGGTAAGGCCTCTGCCGGAGCCATTGAGTACATGCCCGTTGCCAGAGTTTCCAACCTTTCCTCCGCCATCCGAGAGCTGAAGGAACGTGGAGTCTGGATCTACGGCACCGCCGCAGAGGGCGCAAGTCCCCTGTACAAGACCGACCTCACCGGCCCCACCGCCATCGTCATCGGAAACGAAGGCGTAGGCATGAGCCGTATCGTTGCGGAAAGCTGTGATTTCAAAGTCAGCATCCCCATGAAGGGTAAGATCTCTTCCCTGAATGCTTCTGCCGCCGCAGCCATTTTGCTCTACGAGGCCGTACGCCAGAGAGGGTAAGCTATGGACAACAAGCCGGATCAACTTCATAACGCTCCGGCTTCTGCCGGAGAATACGCATTAGAGGATATTCTGAAGGAATTCAGCCCGGATTCTCCCCCGTCGCAAAAGTCAGAAGGTACAAAAGCTCCCGCAGTGCCCCCGTCTCTCGGGGACACCCAAGTTTTTACCCCCATCACAGAGGATATGGTCCGTTCTCCCCCGTCGGAGGTGTCCACTGATTCAGAAG
>JAZREB010000287.1:0-6018 GCA_045660585.1 Faecousia sp.
GCTTCGCGCCCAAATCGCTGCGGCGATTCCGGTCGCGGCTCTGACAGTCCACCGGACTGTCATTCACTACCGCGACACCGCTACGCTAACCCTCGTCAGAGGGAGCCAAGGACGGTGCGGACTTGGAGACAGTTCGACAAATCGGAATTGTCCCTACAGCATTATAGCCGGACAGCAGGGGGGATATCCTGTCGTCCGGCTGATGATTTGATAGATTATAACAAGAGGCAGATCAGGCCGTTAGCCCCTTCGTTAATGATTTTGGTCAGGGCATCCTTGATCTTATATCTGGCATCCTCCGGCATGCGCTTGAGCTTGGTTGTCAGACCTTCGTTCACCAGTTCATAGAGAGATTTGCCGAAAATATTGCTCTCCCACAGCTTCTCTGTATTGCTCTCATATTCCCCAAGGAGAGATTTTACCAATTCTTCCGACTGCTGTTCATTGCCTACCATGGGGCTGACCTCCGTTCGGATATCTGCCCGCATCATGTGGATGGAGGGAGCGCTGGCTCGTAGTTTCACTCCATAGGCGCCACCCTTTTTCACCAGTTCCGGCAATTCCAGATGCATTTGCTCCGGTCCGGGCATAACGATACCGTAACCGGTAGCATTTACCTCTTCCAAGGCCGCGGAGATTTTGTCGTATTCCTGCTTCATGGCAGAAAGAGCCGTGAGAACAGACAGAAGCTGACCGTCGTTTTCAATATGGAAGCCTGTTTTTTCTTGTAGAATGTCGTAGAAGATCCCTTCGGCGAATTCCGGTTCACAGCTTATGCTCCCCTCGGCGGGATCTACCCCAATGATCCTGCATCCTCGCACCTGTTCCGGCTCCCGCAGTCCCTCTAACAAGGTCTGTGCCTCTGCCAAGGTACGGATCTGATCGGCATATCTCCGCAGGGACTCGTAGAGCCCCTTTTTCAGAGGGTCCCCATAGTCCAGTGCGCTGACCCACGCAGGCAGGAACACCCGAATCTGCTGTAAGGGGAAGGCATAGAGAAGTTCCTTCAAGATCCCATACAAATCCCCCTCTCCCATTTTCAGGCAATCTACACAGAGGGCGGATACCCCATAGGTACGGGCAATGTGATCCCGAAGTGCTCGGGCTTCCACCCCCGTAGGATCGGCACTGTTGACCAGCACCACATAGGGTTTCCCCGTAGCCTGCATATCTCGGATCGCCCGTTCCTCTGCCGGTATGTAGTCCCCCCTGGGGATATCTGTAATGGTACCGTCGGTGGTGATCACAATACCGATGGTGCAGTGCTCCTCCATAACCTTTCGGGTGCCTAGTTCTGCCGCCTCTGTCATAGGGATCTCGTAGTCAAACCAGGGCGTAGTGACCATACGAGGGATCCCATCTTCTGTAGCCCCTTTTGCTCCCTCTACCATATATCCCACAGAGTCGATCAGTCGCACAGACATGGTCGCCTTGCCGTCGGGGCTGATCTCCACCGCTTCTTCCGGCACAAACTTAGGTTCTGCGGTCATAATGGTTTTCCCGGAAGCGCTCTGAGGCAGTTCATCCTTGGCGCGCTCTCTTAAATAGATGTCCTCTATTTTAGGGATCACCGACTCTTCCATGAGTCGTTTGATAAAAGTGGATTTTCCTGTCCGTACAGGGCCCACTACGCCGATATAAATATTGCCCCCGGTTCTGCGAGCAATGTCTGCATATAAATCAGTCATAAAAAGTCCTCCCCTTGGCTGTTTGGTACAAGATATGCACCGAAGGGGAGGACTATTCCTTTTAATCTATTTTGGGACGGATCTCCAGCACTCTCGGAGTACCCCGGAAACCGTATTCTTCCAGTATCCGCACAGCGGCAGGGTGCTCGGGTTCGGATTCTACCGTCAGAGTATCACTGCCCATGGCTCGCGCCATAGCAATGGCCTCACCCAGAAGCTGGGGAGAAAGGGCTCTTCCACGGAATTCCGGAACCAAGGCAAAGTAGCGGAGGATCCCACCATCTACAACGATCACACCTGTGGACTCTGCATCCAGCATGGCAATGCGAACCACTCCCTCCGGCAGGTCAAATTGGGACAGGAAGGTCTCATCCTCTGCTGAGGGATCCCGGTACCACATATTAAAATCTCTGTATTTTTCTCCACGCCACCACATCTGCTTGCCAAGGGTCGAAATATCCTCTGTAATATGGCCGGCATCGTTGAGGAAATCTAAGGTGAATACTCCCTTTTCGTAAGTGATGCAGGTGACAGCGGTATTTTCACAGTGGGCAATTGCATTATCCCGTCCTTCAAAGAACAGGTTCTGCAATGAGCCACGGAGAACCATGCCGTGAGAGAAGATGGCAACGGTCTGTCCATCATGCTTTTCCGCAATTTCCTCCAGAGCGGTAAGGAATCTGCCTGTATAAACATCGTAGGTCTCGCTCCCCTCTACAGACCAGGTCTTGGGACTGTGGGAGAAGGCGAAGTTTCGCTCGTGGTCTATGTGGTCTAAATATCCGAAGGGCTTATTTTCCCACACACCTACACCGATCTCACGGAGACGGGGATCTGTATGCAGGGGCAGACCCTTTGGCTTATAGATAGCTCCGGCGGTAATACAGGTACGGGTCAAATCACTGGAATAGACCGCGTCCACAGGAATATCCCGAAACCGTTCTTCCAGAGCGGCGATCTGCTTGCGTCCATTAGGAGTAATAAGAGAATCATACTGCCCCTGCAGGCGGCGGAATACATTGCCCTCTGCCTCGCCGTGGCGGATCAAATATAATGTTGTCATAGCTGTACCAACCTTTATTATTTTTCTTGCAAATATTGTACCATAATTTCAAAATATTGAAAAGTAGATTTTCTGTTTTTTTGGGAAAGCTATGTGCGGAGGTGAAACGAAATGAAAGTAGCAGCCTTTCTCCTGACCCTTGGTGCGGGCATGGTAGCCGGCAGTGCCGCCGTCCTCATGCTCCCGGAAAATTGCACCGTCAGAAAATCCGCCCAGAAAGCGGTCAACGCCGCAGAAGAGAAAATGATGGACATGATGACATCCTGATTTTCTCCTGTCTCACAGAAAACAACCTCTTTGAGGCCGTGGGATCTCAAAGAGGTTGTTACATCATTTTTGCAAAGTCAGAAGCTCGGCGTGCTTAGCCACCGGTGTGCAGTGCAACACACTCTGCGATCAGTTCCTTGCTGTTCTCATAATCTTCGGCAAGATTGAATTGTTTCACAGCTTCTGAATAGTTGCCTTCTTCCATCAGGGACAGGCCCCACCTGTAATGGCACTCCAGAACCTTGGTTTCGCAATCTTTATAACCGCCGCCTCTTCCGATCAGAGAGCCATAAGCGGTGTGAACATTGAGCGGGCCGGCCTTGGTGTCAATCCATTGGAATGTAGCGATTGCCTTTTCATACTTTCCTTGGCTTAACTGAAATTTACCGATCCCATATACCGAGATAGGCCCGAAACCAAAAATCAAAACCGCCAGGACAACTACAGCGACTACAATTCTCAGGGTCCAGGTTTTCCGTTTCCAGCTTTTAAGGGCTTTTTCCCCCTCAGGGCTCAGTTTTACTTCTTTTTCTTGTTCGTTCATTTTGTGCATTCCTTTCGATGTCATTTTATCAGGAATTTCTACAATTTCATTATAGCATGGTTCCCTCTAAAACGCAAGAATTTCTCCTGTCTGTTTACCGGCAATTTTACAGATCGAAAATGTGTCGCTCTACCGAGCGACCCATTCAACAATTATTGATCTTTCTGTGCCTCTTCCCGGATGGTGCCCAGCATGTAGAGGCTACCGAAGGCTACCACAGCCTCTTCCTGAGAGGTTTGGGCGATAGCGGTGCGGACACCTTCTTCTACGGTGTCACAGACGGTGACGGGCTTGCCAAAGATGCCGAGAGCGGTTGCAAGATCTGCGGCTGGGAGGGCTCTGGGATTATCGGGAGTCACGGTAACAAAACGAGTGATATAGGGAGCCACCATGGAGAACATATCCATATAATCCTTATCAGCCATAACGCCTACCAGAGCGGTGAGCCCCCGACCGGGGAGGTAAGAACGGATATTCTCTGCCAGAGATTCCATGCACTGGGGGTTGTGTCCGCCATCGGCGAAGAACACAGGCTCCCGTCTCAGGAGCTCGAAACGGCCGGGCCAGGAAACGGTCTTGAGACCGTCACGGATGTTTTCTTCGGTAATATTCCAGCCCTTGGTCTTGAGGACATCCAGAGTTTCCAGAACCACGGCGGTATTCTTCCGCTGGTGCTCGCCCAAGAGGGGCAGTTCCAGCTTTTCTCTACCCTTGCAATCGAAGCACTGACCCCAGAAGCCCTGATCATGGAGACAAATGGAATCAAAATCTGCGGGATGGAGCTTAGAGCCGACCTCTTCACACTTAGCGGCAAAGACAGCCTCCACAGAGGGACTGCTACGGTACATAACAGTATCTCCGCCCTTGATGATACCTGCCTTGGCGTGAGCGATCTCTTCTACGGTCTCACCCAAAACACCGGTATGATCCAAGCCGATGTTGACGATGACGGAAGCCTCGGGGCAATCGATAACGTTGGTGGAGTCAAATTCACCACCCATGCCGACTTCTAAAATCACGATATCGCAATTGTTGCGGGCAAAATACTCCATAGCAATGCAGGTCACCAGTTCAAATTCCGTGGGACGGTCTTCGATGGTATCTGCAAGAGGGCGAACCATCTCGGTAATGGCGCAGAGCTCTTCGTCGGGGATCATCTCTCCACCTATCTGCATTCTCTCGTTAAACTTGATGATATAGGGGGAGGTATACAGGCCGGTCTTGTACCCCGCCTTGCGGAAAACGGAGGACAGCATGGATGCGGTAGAGCCCTTGCCGTTAGTGCCGGCAATGTGGACGAATTTCAGCTTCTTGTGGGGATCGCCCATACGGCGCAGGAGTTCCTGGGTACGGGACAGCCCGGGAACGGAGCCCTTCCAGCACACGGAATGGATATAGTTTAAAGTTTCGGTTATCGTCATATTATGTCTCCTTTTTCTGCCAGAGTCCAATGGCATGGAACAGCTTGGATTGGCACAGACCGTAAATAATCAGCACATCAACCACATAGGTAATGGCAAACTGGATCCCACGGAAGGTCAACTTGGTAATCAAGTATGCCCGTTTGGCATCCCCTCCGTAAACCTTGGCAAGAGCAAAGCTCTGCCACAGAATAGAGCCCAGTGTCACAGCAGGCAAGAAAGCCACTGCAAACTTCCATAAATTCGGCTTTTTCATAATCATGGGGCGGAACAAACCACCACACAAGCCATAGAGAATAGGCGGGACACAGAAAATAGGATTAAATCCAAAACTCATAAGTGCGCCGATGAAATCCGAGATAAATCCAACCAGCATACCTGCCAGAGGGCCAAAGAGCATACCTGCCAAGAAAATAGGAATCGCCTCAAAAGAAATACGGGTAGTTTCCGAAATAGAGATCCCCACAAATCGGGCAAGGATCACCTGCATGGCAATCAAAAGCGCGCAAGAGGTCAGTGTCTTGGTGCTGAATATTCTGTTTTTTTCCATAAAAAAATCCTCCTTAAATGGAGGAGGTTGAAATATTCACAATGCTATGCCCAGAATACGGGGCATCCTGCTCAGGCGGTTGCGGTAACAGCATCGCGGAAACTCTGTCATATACAGAAACTCCTTCGCCCAATGGGCAACCTCCCATCCCATCGGTACTTGACGCACTGCTCCTACTCCCTGCAGCATTGTGTGCTCTTATTGTAACATCTTTCCTAAAAAAAGCAAGTCCTATTTTTCTTTTTTTCGGCAAAGCTCCGCAATTTCGGAAAACTTTCCGCAAATGTAATCGTAGCTCTTCTCTCTGTGAGGCAAGAGACAGTCGGAGCAGTCCTTGATACCGCTTTCCAAGTAGCTGAAATTCCCCCCGCACTTGTCCCCAAGGGCGTAGAGGGGGCAGAAGCAGAACAGGCAGTTAAATTCCCCTTCCCCTGTTTTGTGGCAGGGGAAGTATTCGCACTCTCGATTTTAAGTCGGAGGCCAAG
>JAZREB010000288.1:0-6213 GCA_045660585.1 Faecousia sp.
CAAATATCCATCTTGGAAGCATACAGCGTTCCATATCCCGTAGTTTCCCACTTCTGTTTTATGGAAGGATGTTTCTTCACCGGTTGCTGTATATTGACTCACACAAAAATATTTCAGATCACCACGGCTGATCACTCCATAGCTCCCATCGGGATTTTGCAAAATAGCCCCTATGTATTCATTCTCGAATCCGTGTTCTAATTTGTAAATCCATTCCGTTTCTCCTTCCTCCGAAATTTTTGCCATCCATGCATAACTCGTTTGCCAATTGGCCCATATATCTGTCTGCCCGTATGCGATCACGCCATCGGAAACAATGCTGTAATCGGTAATCCAAAATTCCGGAATCTCAACACGCCAAACAAGAGTTTGCTCTTCATACTTTTCCACATAGCTCTTATCATGGACCTCAAACCCTAAATTCGGATCCTCTTTATATTCCGAGCCATAGTTATAATGGGTTCCATCTTCTTGCCCTTCTATGAAATTTCCAATATTCATATAATTCCATAGGTTTTCCACATCTTCCGGTGTAGGCTCCTCTTGTAGGATCTCATAGCCATCTACCCGGTTTTGCAAAATACTGTTTGTGATCACATCTGAGGTCTTAGGATAGGAAAAAGATTCCGTTGTAATATCTCGGTAAACTGCCTTGATCTCATCTCGAGTCAATCCAGCTGTAGACAAACCGTAGTTCTCGAAGAAGCGAACCGCTTCCCGATATTCTTTTGCTTCCACAGTATATACATAGGTTCCACTGCCTATTGCAATCAGTAGGATCGCACAAGCCGCCACGGCAACCACTCTTTTCCATACCGGATTGCAGACCTGTTTCGTGGGACAACTCTGTATAGAATTAAAGGATAATTGAGGCTCCGGAAGCTTCCTTACTGCATCATGTAATTTCTGTTCCATTTTTATCCTCCTTGTCACGAAGTTTTGCGATTGCTCGCTCATACCGTTTCTGAGCCGCTTTTGCGGTGATGCCCAAAACGGAAGCAATCTCCTTATGGGTCAGACCGCCTGCAATTTTCAGTGTTACTATTTCTTGTTCCTCCGGTGATAGTGCAGAGATCAAATCTATGTATTGGAATGGCTCTCCTGCTTCCAAAGGTCTTTCTCCTAAGGATTCTTCCCGTTTCGCTTTTCTCAAACGGTCAAAGCAATGATTTCTGGCAACTCGATATAGCCAAGCCTGCGCTTTTTCCGGTGCCATATAGCTTTTCCCCGATAACAATTTCACAAACACATCTTGGAGAACATCCTCCGCCAAATACACATCTCTCGTAATGGACAACACGTAACGAAAGATACCGACTTTATACTGCTCATATAGTTTCTGTACGGACTCACGATCCACCGAGATCACCTCCTTCTGTCTATATGACGACCAAGGGATGCAAAATGCGACAGTTTATTTTCTCTATTATAAACCAAGATCATAAATTTTTCTATCTACATATAAAACCAACTTCAAAATTTTACGGGATATAAAGTATAGGATCCTAAAACACAAGAGAAAGGTGGGATGCACCATGGATGAAACCATCGTGGAGCTGTATTGGGAACGAAAGGAATCTGCCATTGAGCAAACAGAACAGCGGTATGGCGGGTATTTGCAGAAAATAGCCTACAACATTCTTGCGGATTGGGAAGATAGCAAGGAATGTGTCAATGATGCCTGTCTTGCGGCATGGCGTTCTATTCCTCCTCATCGTCCCAAGGTTCTGCGAAGCTATCTTGCCAAGCTCACCCGTCAGATCGCCATTGATCGTTTGCGAAACAGGAAAAGTGTTAAGAGAAAGGCATCGGAATATAGTCTTTCTCTCTCAGAGTTATCCGATACTTTCTCATGCAGCGACAGTGTAGAAGAGGCTTTTAATGCTGAGCTTCTCCAGGAAGCCATCGGACGATTTCTCCATACTCTTCCAAAAGAAACACGGATCGCTTTTCTCGGTCGTTATTATTATTTCGATTCTCTCAAGGAAGTGGCGGCCTACTGTGGCATAAAGGAGAGCAAACTAAAAAGCCTCCTGTACCGCACCCGTCAATCCCTGAGAAGCTACCTGATCAAGGAGGGATTTGATCTATGAACACCCGACAAATATTACAGGCCTTAGATGCCGCCGACGAAGATCTGCTCCAAGAAGTTGACTGCATCCGTTGCATTAAACACAAAAGATCAAGTATAGGATACAAGTGGTTGGCTGCTGCCGCCTGCCTGTGCGTATTGTGTATCACCGTGTGGGCACTTGCCAACTCCAATCAAAGAGATACGCCCCTAATAGAAACGCAGATCTTGGCACCAAGCTCCCCTACCCCGAACACGGAACCCTCTCTCGTCCCTACAGCCTCTTCCATACCCACAGAGTCCGAGTCTGTTTTGCCTGCAGGAGAAATCATGCTATTTCATCCTTGGAGTCCTTTTTATAACGAAGCAACAGGTTCCTTAGGCGGAGCATTGCGACAGAATCTCTTTCTTTTCAGTACGGAGCTGACCAAGGAGGAGCTGCTTTCCTTCACTCCCTCTAAAAAACCGGAGTGGATGTCCTTGAAGGGCTACGGCGTATTCCTGGGGGACGGAACCCTTCGCCAAGTCTATCTGACCGCAAGCACAAGCCTGCCGGAAGCATCCGTTACCATCAGCATTGGGGAGCAGGAGCCTTTTTACTGCTATGTTCTGCCGGAAGAACCGCAGACCTCCTGTTATAACGGCGTGGAATACACCCTCACACGATATACCGCTCCGGATGGGAGTGCGGAACTCTTTGGAGAAGCGAAGTTCAATGGTTGCTTCTATACCTTCTCCCTTCACGGAACACAGGATACCCTTGCTCAAAATGAAGAAGATTTTGCCCTGATCCTGCAGACCTTTGCAGAGAGCGACATTGGTCCCGAAGACCTGGCTACTGTCCAGCCCCGAGAGATCCCGGAGATATTTGATTCTCCCCTGACCTATGAAGAAGCACTCAATTTAGCTCCCTACGGTTCTTATTTCCTCCCTGAAGTCCCTTCCGGCTTCACAGAAGAATCCATCCGCCATTACCAAGATCAGTACAATGCATACCTTTCCGGCCTCTGGACAAAAGGCTACGACGAACTCTCCTGGAAAGTTTCTAAGCTTGCAAAAGAAGACAATCCCCGCCTAACCCATGCTGAAGAAACAGAAAGCTATGACCTGTCCCTCTATCCCATCCCCCGTGCCGATTCCGTCCCGGAGGAACTTCGAGAGGTAGTAGATAATCCCATTTTCTACGCCGAGGAACTAAGCCCCGATCTCATCTGGGCAAGAGCTTACACGATCGGTGAGCAAGGAGACAGCACCGGATGGCGTATGACTTTTTCCGTTCTCTACAACGATATGGTCGTTACTGTCCGATGTAAAGGCATAGATCCCGATTGGCTCTACGAACAGCTTGTCTCTTTTGCCTCGTGATAAAGAAAGGTAAATATCAACCAGCCATATAAGAGATCCACTCGGGCTTTCATAAGGAAGACGAGTGGATCTTTTTATGAGACGGAAGCTAATTCGTGGTTGCTATCTTGACAGCAGTTCCAACTGACCGCATTTTCTCAAATGATTTTCCATATGCAATTGAGAAATCATCTTTGCAACAAAAGATTCCTGTCGGCATAGGCTGGTATGAGGTGATCCTATGCAGTATTGTGCAAAACAACCGGATGCCATAGCGCAGATTAGCGGTGGAACAGAAGCACCGCAGTTGTCCGGATGCGTTCAGTTTTATCAGGAAGAGGGACGGGTTTTGATTGTGGCGAAAATTTCCGGACTGCCACAGGATAGCGAGACGGGATTCTTTGGCTTTCACATCCATGAAGGCCGATCCTGTTCCGGTACCGACTTTGCAGGAACAGGAAGCCACTATTCGCCCCTTGGTTTGGCACACCCGAAACACGCAGGTGACCTTCCGCCATTATTGATGTGTCATGGTAATGCTTACTTGGCATTCAGAACCGATCGATTTGCTGTGAAGGAAATTGTCGGCCGAACCGTGGTTATTCACAGCGACCCCGACGACTTCCGATCTCAACCTGCCGGAGATGCGGGTAAGAAGATTGCTTGCGGTATGATTCGCAAAGCAGTATCGTAATCGCTATTTGAAAAATCTATTTGGATTTATTGTCAGGGTTATCTGACATTTTATTGTGGCTGTGCGGAATCATTGTTCCACATATTGCACCGATATTGCACCGGAAAGAAAGTGGGGTGGATTTTTTGGTGCAAAAAATCCGTTATTTCGGTGGTTTTACACCAAAATAACGGATTTTCTTGGTCCGAGTGACTAGATTCGAACTAGCGGCCTCTTGAACCCCATTCAAGCGCGATACCAAACTTCGCCACACCCGGATTTGTGAGCTCATCAACTCAGCTCTGATATAATAGCATATAAGTCAGAAAATGTCAAGAGTTTTTTTGATAAATTTTTTATTTTTTATTTTATCTCAATCCGAACGCTCCATTAAGGAGAGGCGGAAATTATTCCGCCTCCCAGGACTCCAGGTGGGACCAGAAAGTCTGTAGCAGAACCGTATCTGCATCGTCCATATTGGCAAACATAAAATAGACAGGGCCATCCGCAGAAACACAATCCCGAACAAAGGGCATTGCGGATACATCAACTCCGGCTGCATAGCTAATCCCCTCTTCCTCATCGGTGAAGTAATAGATCTGCTCTGCATATGCTTCCAAGGTTTGCTCCGATAGAACTTGGTCAACGGGAAGGAAGGCACCCTGCATGGAATAATATTCCATAGCCACAGAATCGCACAGAATATAATCCAACTGATCGGCGGCAACAGAGGCCAAGATACGCAAGCCTGTATCGACGTCAGTACTGTTAAGCCCCGCAGTTTCTGCAAAACTGAGTTTCAGTTCAAGCTCCCCGGGCTCCATATTAAGGAGAGCATTTAAGTCATTGATCAGATAAGACTGCCCTGCCTCATTGACAGTCACATTGGAGCAGTTGCCGGAAAAAACAAAGTCAGGTCTGGGCTTAAAAACATTGCAAAGAATTACAACCAGTGCAATAGGAACTAAAACAGCAATAATCAGTCTGCCCCAATAATAGGTCAGGATATAATCCATTTTCTTTTCAAAGGACATGTCCTTGGTGCGCTGTCGGAAGGTTAGGTTATCGGATCCCTCCTGATGATCTTGCTCGTACTTACGATCTTTCAAAGGATCACTCCTCTCTATTCTGTAAACGTTTCATTTATTATAGGTTCTAAGGGAGCCTCTGTCAAGTCTGCCCCTGTAAACAATCTTTAAATTCTATATTATCCCATAGAAAAAGAGCAACCGATTTCTCGGTTGCTCTCAGAAGTAATTAGGAAAGAGTCAATTACTTGATCTCTGCAGTTGCGCCGGCTTCCTTCAGCTCGTTTGCGAGCTTCTCTGCGTCTTCCTTGGAGATAGCTTCCTTCAGGGTCTTGGGGCAGTTGTCAGCGATTTCCTTAGCTTCCTTCAGGCCCAGGCCGGTAGCAGCACGGATGACCTTGATAACATTCAGCTTGGAAGCGCCGCAATCCTTCAGGATAACGTCGAATTCGGTCTTCTCTTCAACAGCCTCAGCAGCAGCAGCGGGAGCAGCAACAGCGGCAGCAGCAGCGGAAACACCGAAGGTGTCTTCCAGAGCGTGTACGAGTTCAGCCAGTTCCAGAACGGACAGGCCCTTTACTTCTTCAATCAGGTTAGCGATCTTTTCAGACATTTTAAAATCCTCCTAAAGTAATATATGTTGTGTGATTAAGCTTCTGCTTCTGCAGGAGCGGGGCCTTCCTTCTGCTGGCGGATCTGATCAAGCACAAATGCCAGAGAGGAAATGGGGGCCAGGAAAGTGCCGAGAACCTGAGCAACGAGTGCGTCCTTGGAAGGAAGCTCGCCGAAGCCCTTGAGCTGGTCTACGGTCATGACGGTACCTTCTACGAGGCCGCCTTTGATCTTCAGAACGTTCTTGTTCTTCTTAGCAAACTCGCAAACGATACGAGCAGCGGCAATGGGGTCGCCGGTGGTGGTGGCGAGAGAAGTGGTGCCATTGAGAACTTCGTCAAACTCGGTATAGCCGATCTTGTTAGCGGCGAAACGAGTCAGGGTGTTCTTAACAACGGTGTATTCTACGCCGGCTTCACGGAACTTGTTGCGGAGCTCAGTATCCTGTGCGACAGTGATGCCCTTGTAGTCGACGAAAACTGCGG
>JAZREB010000289.1:0-10908 GCA_045660585.1 Faecousia sp.
GTGCTCGTCGGTACCGGTCAGGAAGAGAACATCATAGCCGCGGAGTCTCTTGTACCGTGCCATAGCATCCGTAGCTACGGTGCAGTAGGTGTGGCCGGTCTGGAGCTTGTCGGAGGGGTAGTAAATGGCAGTGGTGATGTAGAATTTCTTGCAGGAATCACACATGATATTTATCCTTCTTTCTTGGAAGATTGAGTGTTGCCGGTGCCTTTCCGCAGGGCGAAGATGCCCCAGGAGAGCAGAACGCCTACCAGAGCGCCACCGAAGTCCATCCATACGTCCATAACCTCGCTGGCGCGACCTGTGACGTAGATCTGCAGAGTCTCGTCTACCAGTGCTACCAGGAGACAGAACAGGAGGGGACGGGCAATTTTGAAATTGGGAGCGTTAAAGAACATGCCCAGAGTGAACCAACCCAGGATGAAGTACTCTATGAAGTGGGCAGCGGTGCGAACAGTGGACTCTGTCAGCTCCGGCCAAATGGTGACCAGCACTTCTAAAACACTCTTACTCTGAACAGAGCTGACCTCTCCGGAGAAGGCAGAGAAAATAAAGATCACTGCGATCCACAGGATAGAGAGAACCAGCCAAAAACGACATTTAGGATTTTTCATAGCTATTATCTCCGTTTTGACAGAATTTACAACATTATATCATAAGATTCCCAAAAGTGCAAGGATTAGAAACAGGAAAAGCGAAAGAAAGAGGGAAAAACTACGCCATGAAGGGGAGTTTTGATTCCAGGTAGGCCACAGCGGCGGAAATGGCTCCTTCCCCGGCAGAAACGGTTGGGATGATCCCGGGAAGGGATAGGATCTCGGGATGGGCATCTGTGGGGCAGAAATTATAGTCTCCCACAGTGAGCATGGGGGTGTCATTGGGGGCATCTCCTGCGCAAACAAGGGTATGGCATCCTAAAGCATGGGCCAGCTCTTTTGCCCCGGTAGCCTTGGTACAGTGGGGATTGCCGATCTCCAAAATACGGGCCATGGAACGGGTAACATAGTAGTCCTTACCCCACAGCAGACGGACTTCTTCTTCCAGTTCGTCGAAATACGCCAACTCCGAGGGGTCTACCTTGTCCCGACCCTCCAACACGGAGCCACCTAACCCACAGAGGATAATTTTCATCCAGGGCAGGGGAGGGTGGTCTGTGATCACAGCTTTCATCCCTGCTTTCTGTAGCATGGGCTCTCGGGAGGGAATGGGGGCGGAACAATAGTGAGCGTCCATGCCCTGGATCTCTATGGCAACTCCCGGTCTGCGGAGCTTGGGAAGTAGCTCACAGGCCTCCTCCTCTAAGGGGTGGGAAAAAAGGAGCTTTTCCTCTCGATAATCATAGCAGGCGGCACCGTTATACAGGAGACATGGAGCGTTGCAGGGGATCCTGAGAGCCTGCAATCGGGCGGCAGGGATGCTCCTGCCGGTATTCAGACAGAATCGACCGCCCTCCCTAACGAAATACTCGATGGCTTCCATATTAGACAGAGGGATCTCCCCTGTGTGATCCGAAATGGTGTGGTCAAAATCACTGGTAAACAAAATGCCGGAAAATTTTCCCATAGTGAGACTCCTTTCTCTTACGGGTAAAAATGACATTCTCCGCATAAGGGGAAGAATGTCATTGAGATTCGTATTGTTTTTTGTGGATTTCAAAGCGGTTGGAAAATACGAAATACCGCTGGCCGAAATAGTTCATCAGAGCATAAAACAAGGCGGCAACAGACATCTCGCAGTTGGCAATGACCTTGGCATCACCGCCGAAGGTGAAGAAACTGTAGATCTCCTTGTGATTTAACAGGAATCGTGCTACCATGGGAGCGACGATGTAATAAGATGTGAGGTAGCAGATGACGATCTCGATAGCAAAACGGATACACTGCTGGATACCGGTGCGCCGTCCGGGGAATATGAGATACTTGCACCCAAAGAACCAGATAATGTTCCCTAATCCGTAGTTGATCAGAGGGGCTATATGTTCATTTACACCCCAGGCATTAAACAGGAAGAACATCAGTCCCGTACAGAATGTGAAATTGGCTACGCCTACGGCAAGGTAGATCAGGAACGTACGGTCCACCATTCGTTTGATTCGTTTCATGGCATCTCCAAAGAAAAATAGTAAATACATAAAAATTATACCATGCAAAAGGGGAAAATGCAAGGATTATCTTCTTTAATCCCTATATTTCTTTCTTCTTTAATCCCTATATTTCTTTGAAATTAGGTAAACTATAAGATAAGAGGGCACTCCCGAAAAGGGAAGTGCCCTGTTAGAATATGAGCTGTTATTCGGTTATTTGGATGATCTCATTGAACTTACCGATGACCAGAATGTGGTCATCTGCCCGGAAGTGATAGCCGGGGCCTAAGTTGGGATTCATGGTATTGCCGTTTTTCACTGCGATGACGTTCAAGTTGTATTTCTTGCGGATATCCAGTTCTACGGGGGTCTTTCCCTTCCAATGGGGAGGAATGGGGAGCTCGTACATGGAGTACTCCTCGGTCAGGGGGACGTAGTCGAAGATGTTGTCGGAATTGTACCGCACCGCCAAATATTCTGCCAATTCTTCTTCTGCGTTGACGATCTCATCTGCACCGATGGTACGCAGTAGCTCTGCCTGAATATCCTGATTTGCCTTGGCGACGATGTTCTTTGCTCCGTGCTTTTTCAGCAGGCTTGTGATGATCAGGGAGGATTGGAAGTCCTCGCCGATGGCTACAAAGCAGATGTCAAAATGATAGACACCGAGAGCGCGGATCACTGCCTCGTTGGTGCAATCGCAGATACTGGCATTGGTAAATTCATCACTGATGGAATCAATGATGTCTCTGTGGGAATCTACGATCATAACATCATTGCCAAGGCTCTGCATCTTTCGGGCAAGATGCTGTCCCATACGGCCCATGCCGATGATTAAAATGGATTTCATATTTGTTTCCTCCTTATTAAATCAGCCGACGAGCAACTTTCCGGTGGGCCTGTCAATGGGGGGCTCCGGCCGTTGCTGTGCAAAAATCAAGGTAAAGGTCAAACCGCCCAATCGTCCCACAAACATCAGCAGGATCAGCAGGCAACGACCGATCAGACCCAGGGAGGGAGTGATTCCCAGAGTAGAGCCTACCGTTGCGATAGCGGAATTGATCTCGAACATGGCTTCCTTGGTGGTGACGGGCTCTACAGCGCACAGGAACAGGATCGAACCAATGGAAATGGTCAGATAGATCATAACAATGGAGCAGGCCTGTCGTAACATGTCCCGATCCAGACTGTAGTGGAAAACATTGTCTCTCCTGCGACCCCTGGCAGAGGTCCAGGTGCACAGGAGCAGTACCGCCACGGTGGTGGTTTTCATACCGCCTGCGGTAGAGCCCGGGGAACCGCCAATGAGCATCAGTACATTGGACAGGAGATTGCCGGATTCCGACAACTTAGCAAGATCGATGGAATTAAAACCGGCTGTACGGGGACTGACGGACTGGAAGAAGGACGCAAGGAGCTTTTGAGGGAAGGTAAGATCTGCCATAGAGGCATTCCACTCAAAAATCAGGAACAGGATCCAACCACACAGCAACAGCACCGCGGAGCTGACCAGAACCAATTTGGTATGGAGCTGATAGTTGGAAAAACGGAAGCCACAGTTGGTGACATCCCTCCATACCAGGAACCCAAGACCGCCGATAATGACCAACAGGGAGAGGGGCAGGATCACCAGGGGATCTGCCACATAGTAGGTCAGGGAGGAGAAGGGAGTTCTTGCTCCCATGAGGTCGAAGCCTGCATTACAGAAAGCGGAGATGGAATGGAATACAGAAAACCAGATCCCCTTCCCCCAACCGAATTGGGGGATAAATCGGAAGGACAGGAGCACTGCGCCGATACCTTCGATCACAAAGGCGAAGGGGATGATTTTCCGAATCAGGTTAGATACACCGCTGAGAGTCATGTTGCCTGCAGATTGCATGAGAACAATGCGATTGTACAGACCCAAGCGTTTGCCCAATGCGAAGGAAAACAGGGTGATCACGGTCATAAGACCCAGACCGCCGATTTGGATCAGGACAAGGATCACAGCTTGACCGAAGCCTGTCCAGCTTGTAAAGGTGTCCCGTACCACCAAACCTGTAACACAGGTGGCACTGGTGGCGGTGAACAGGGCTTCTGTAAAGGTGGCGGACTCTGTTTTAGAGGCGAAGGGAAGCATAAGGATCAGGGTGCCTACCAGGATCAGGGCAAGGAACCCTAAAGCGATCAATCTGGTAGGGGAAAGACGGAGCTTCATCGTCTCGCTCCTTTCGTTTAGATTATACTATATGGAATATCATACCGCAGACAATACCTGCGGCGGCGGAGCATACCACCAGAATGATGGGACTGACCTTTTTGAGAGCCAGAACCAGCATGGTGACGAAAATTACAGCAGAGCAGAGAAATTCCGGAGTCAAAAGGCTACTCCATGCAATACCGGCACTGAGGAATACGGTAGGGATCATACCGAATACCGCACCTGCCATGAGACCGACTACCGTAGCACGGAGGGAGAACATAGCGCCGGAGACCACTTTGCTATTCTTAAACCGGATATAGCATCTTGCGACGATCAGAATAATAATGAAAGAGGGCATGACCACACCCAGTGTGGCGCAGACAGCACCTAAGATACTGCCTAAGAATATACCGGTCTCACCACCTACGGTAGAGCCGACATAGGTTGCCACGTTTACAGCAAAGGGACCGGGGGTGGACTCAGACACAGCTACGAAATCCATGAGCTGTGACAGATCCATCCAACCTTTTTCCACGACTTTCTGCTGGATCAGGGGGAGCATGGCGTAGCCTCCACCGAAGGTGAACAGACCGATGGTGAAGAAGGTGAAAAACAGTTCTACGAAAGTCATTCCATCCACCCCTTCTTTCTGGCAACAGCGCAGTAGATCATGCCTGCTACGGCGCACAGGGCAATGAGTGCAATGACACTCCAATTTAAGATAGCAGACCATAGGAAGGCTACGATCATAACGGTGATACCGAATACACCGTGATCCGCACGCTTGAAGAAATTGATCACGGCCTTAACAATGAGGGCAAGGACACCTGCGCGGATGCCGAAGAAGGCATATTGCACATAGGTGTTGTCTACAAATTTCTGCAGGAAGAATGCAATGGTCAGGATGATGATGAGAGAGGGGAGCACAACTCCCAATGTAGCCATGGCGGAGCCTAACACACCGCAACTGCGGAAGCCCACAAAGGTAGCAGAGTTAATGGCAATGGGGCCGGGGGTGGATTCTGCAATAGCCACGATGTCGGAGATCTCCTGTTTATCAATGAGCTGTCTCTTTTCGGTGGTTTCGTATTCGATCAGGGGGATCATGGCATAACCTCCACCGAAGGTGAAGGCACCGATTTTAAAGAAAATGCCGAAAAGTTGCAGAGATTGTTTCCACTTTTCTTTCAAA
Organism: Faecousia sp.; assembly: GCA_045660585.1. GTDB lineage: Bacteria > Bacillota > Clostridia > Oscillospirales > Oscillospiraceae > JAZOXB01. The sequence continues at coordinate 5,461 of JAZREB010000289.1, forward strand.
GTCATAGGCATTATACCTCCTTTTTCCTCTCTTTAGTATACTCAAATTAGGGCAAAAAGGCAATAAGTAAATGAAGATTGACGTATATTTTAAGAAATTTACTAAAATTTTGAAAAATTTTTGAAAAATTGCGAAAAACAGTTGAATTTTGACCGAAAATATCATAGAATATCACGGGCGAGTTTTTTATCCTAAGCCCTAAAGAGGTCGTGTTTATTATTATGGTAAATATCGTATTGGTCGAACCTGAAATTCCGCAGAATACGGGGAACATTGCCCGTACCTGTGCCGCTACCGGTTCCGTGCTCCACCTGATCGAGCCCCTTGGCTTTGATATTTCCGCTTCCGCTGTGAAACGGGCAGGACTGGACTACTGGGATCTGGTAGAGGTAAAAACTTATAAGTCCCTGGATGCTTTCTTTGCGGCAAACACCGTTAAACAAATGCGGTTGTTTTCCACCAAGGCACCCGGCGCTTATACAGAGGTGGGATATGAGGACGGCTGTTACCTCTTCTTTGGCAAGGAAACCAAGGGCTTGCCCGAGACATTCCTGGAACAGCACTACGATGATTGCGTACGGATTCCCATGCGGGAGGAGGCTCGGAGTTTGAATCTGAGCAATAGCGTGGCCGTCGCCGTTTTCGAAGCACTGCGCCAGCAGAATTTTCCACACTTGAAGGACTACGGGAAAATGGGGGAAGGCTGAACATAGCCACCCAACATCCCAACCTTTATTAAATTTTGGAGGGTCAATATGAATTACAACAAGAAATCCGTAGAAGAAATCGAAGTTCGTGGCAAGCGGGTCCTCTGCCGCTGCGATTTCAACGTCCCCACCAAGGAAGGCAAGATCACCAGCGATAAGAGAATCGTTGCTGCTCTGCCTACCATCGAGTATCTGGTAAAGAACGGTGCTCGTGTCATCCTCTGCTCCCACATGGGCAAGCCCAAGGGCGAATGGAAGCCCGAACTGTCCCTGAAGATCGTTGCAGAGCGTCTGAGCGAGCTCCTGGGTCAGGAAGTTATCATGGCTGCTGACGTTGTTGGCGAGGATGCAAAGGCTAAGGCCGCTGCGCTCCGGGATGGTCAGGTCATGCTCATTGAGAACGTCCGTTACATCAAGGGCGAGACTGAGAACGATCCCGAACTGTCCAAGGAACTGGCTTGCATGGCAGATATCTTCGTAAACGATGCATTCGGCACTGCACACCGTGCACACTCCTCTACCGCCGGTGTAGCTGACTACCTGCCCGCAGTTTGCGGCTATCTGGTAGAAAAGGAAGTTTCTATCATGGGTAAGGCTCTGGCCGATCCTGCTCGTCCCTTCGTTGCTATTCTGGGCGGCGCAAAGGTTTCCGACAAGCTGAACGTTATCAACAACCTCCTCGAGAAGGTCGACACCCTGATCATCGGCGGCGGCATGGCATACACCTTCCTGGCTGCTAAGGGTTACGGTATCGGCAAGTCCCTCCTGGACTCCGAGAAGCTGGATTACTGCCGTGACATGATGGCAAAGGCAGAGGAAAAGGGCGTTAAGCTCCTCCTGCCTATCGACACTGCAATTACCGAGAGCTTCCCCTCTCCCATCGATGCAGAGATTGAAGTCGGCTACTGCGCATGTGACGCAATGCCCGAGAACATGATCGGTCTGGATATCGGACCTGCAACCAACGAGCTCTTCGCGAATGCTGTGAAGGAAGCTAAGACCGTTGTTTGGAACGGACCCATGGGCGTTTTCGAGAACCCCACCTTGGCAAAGGGCACCATCGCTGTAGCACAGGCTCTGGCCGATACCGATGCAGTGACCATCGTTGGCGGTGGCGACAGCGCAGCAGCTTGCGAGCAGTTGGGCTTTGCTAAGGAAATCACCCACATTTCCACCGGTGGCGGCGCAAGTCTGGAATTCCTGGAAGGTCTGGAACTCCCCGGCATCGCTTGCCTGCAGGATAAGTAATTTACAGATTCCCCTCTCACTATAATATATATTTGGTAATCAACTAAGGAGACTAATATAACCATGAACAGAAAGTATCGTAAGACTCTCATCGCCGGCAACTGGAAGATGAACAAGACCCCCTCCGAAACCAAGGCATTCATGACCGAACTGAAGGGCATCCTTCCCAAGGGCCGTTGGTGTGACATCGCTCTGTGCGTTCCCGCAGTTTGCATTCCCGCCGCTGTCCGCGCTATGCGTGAGACTCGCGTAGGTATCGGTGCAGAGAACTGCAACGCTAACGCTTCCGGCGCATATACCGGCGAGATCTCTACCGGCATGCTGGTAGACGCAGGCTGCAAGTACGTCATCATCGGCCACTCCGAGCGCCGTGAGATGGGCGAGACCGATGCAGAAGTTACCGCAAAGACCCACGCTGCTCTGAACGCAGGCCTGATCCCCATTGTTTGCTGTGGCGAGACTCTGGAACAGCGCGAGAAGGGCATCACCGAGGAATGGATCGCTATGCAGATCAAGCTGGCTCTGGACGGCATCGGCGAAGACAAGATCCGCAAGGTAGTTATCGCTTATGAGCCCATCTGGGCTATCGGCACCGGCCGTACCGCTACTCCCGAGCAGGCAGAGGAAGTTTGCCAGCACATCCGTACCGTCATCCGCAAGCTCTTCGGCTCCAAGAACGCTCGTGCTACCACCATCCTCTACGGTGGCTCCATGAACGACAAGAACGCCTATGAGCTCCTGGCTCAGCCCGACATCGACGGCGGCCTCATCGGCGGCGCAAGCCTGGTTCCCCAGAAGGTCGTTAAGATCATCGAGGATGCAAACCAGCCCACCGCTTAATTAGATAAAGCACCTATTAGGGACCATCTTGCAGTACTGCAAGATGGTCCCTTTCGTTTGTGCTCTTGAAGCGAATGAATAAAGAATGATGAATATTGAATAGTGAATCATGGATGTATGCCCCAAGGGGCATGGATTGAAATTTATGGGCTAACGCCCATTGTGTTTACACTGCAAATCGCAGTTTATCGAGCTGTTTGATGCATAAACCATCGTATCTCACCGTAGGGGCGACCTGTGGTCGCCTGCCTGTTTTGAAGAGAGAACAGTGATTTCAAACGGTAGAATGTTCAAATTTTCAGTTCCTACACCGGGAGACCACAGGTCTCCCCTACGAACAGATGGGGTAAGTTGTGCAAAAAGCAGAGCGATAAACGGGAATTTGGAGATCTAATCACCATGGGCGTAGCCCATATTTTGATCCGTGCCCTTGGGGCACACATTCACCCACCACGAATGTGGTCGATTTCATACCGCAGGTATATCACATCCCGAAGGGATATTTCACACCGCAGGTATTTCACTTGTGACCCAAGGGAACGAAAAAATGCCCCTCTCCCGTGGGGGAGAGGGGCGGGGTTAGGGAATTGCTAAATCAGAGGCAGTTGCCTCTTTATGGGGAGGATCAAGGAGCTACGGTCAGGTACTTATCTGCGAAGAGCAGGATGACCTTAGTGCCCTGTGCACGAGTAGCCAGATTCTGAGGAGCCAGCTTGGTTGCGCTGACACCGTTAACGATACCGGTGTTGATTGCCCAAACCATAGCCTCTACTGCGTAGGTGCTGATGGAATCCTTGTCCTCGTACTGATCCAGAACTTCATAGCCCTCGGTGACGGTGATGCCTGCTGCACGGAACAGCATGGTGACCATCTGCTCACGGGTGATGTTCTTGTCGGGAGTGAACTTGTTGTCGCCGGTGCCATTGACAACGCCGATGCTGCTCAGATAGATGATAGCATCCTTGTACCACTCAGCCTGCAGATCGGTGTAGGGGTTCTCCAGACCTTCGGTGGAGGGAGAGCCCATTGCACGGTACAGGATGGTAGCGAACTGTGCACGGGTGATGTTTGCGTCGGGCTTGAAGAGATCTTCCTTCACGCCGGTGACCAGACCTCTTGCAGCAGCTTCTACGACATAGTCATAATACCATGCGTCCTCTGCAACGTCGGTGAAGGGGTTGGCGTAGGGCTCGAAGGGCTCTTCGGGTACGATAACGATACGGCCTTCGCCATTGATATCACCATAGTTTGCACCCAGAACGCTGTTGTCAGCCTTGATAACGCCCTCGGGGAAGGACTTAGCGTAGTTGGCCAGAACCATGTAGTCTTCCATGACGTAGTCCTTGACATTGACAGCGCCGTCGAACATTGCGAAGCCGTCGCCCAGGTCACGGAGCGTGTAGTTGTAGCCTGCCATCTTGTAGGTCTTGGTCAGATCCAGATCTTCGCCGCCGATCTTGACGTTCTTGACACGGTATTCGCCGGTGGGAGCGCCGCACCATACGCCCTTGTCGTCAGCCTGTACGGTAGAGGGGATGTAGGAGTGGATCTCATAGGTCACACCGGAAACATGGAGGAAGCCGCCGTTTTCGCCAACGCCGACATTCTTAGCGCCCCATTCCAGAGCGTCCAGGATCTGCTGGCCGGTAACCTCGATGAGGCAAGCAACGTTGCCGAAGGTGTGTACGGTCTTGGTGGTCTTGTAGGAAACATCACCTACGGGCATGTCTGCACGGATGCCGCCACCGTTCATAATAGCCAGGTCGGGCTCCAGACCCTCGGTGACGTCGAACAGGTAGTACAGAGCGTCAGCAGTGAAGTCGCCCAGGTTGGTTTCCTGCTTGCGGATCAGACGGCCTTCGTCGCCGTTGATGCGGAAGTCAACTTCGTTCTTTGCGATAACCTCGCCCAGAAGCTCGTCAACCTCTGCTGCCCATGCATCTTCGATAGCCTTAACTTCTTCGTCAACGCCTTCGTAAGCGGTGATGAGCTTGGTGGAGATACCATCTTTGCCAATGGTCATCTGTCCGATAGCCTTGAGGTATTCGCCGGTCTGAGTCAGGAGGACGGAGTAGCCGTCCTTATCAGTGATGTATTCCATCTCAACGGTGCTGTGGCTGTGACCGTCAATGAATGCGTGGAGACCGGAAACATTAGCAATTACATCCTCAGAATTCCAAGGATCGGAAGCGGGATCATCGCCCAGGTGACCCAGAGCGATAACATAGGTAGCACCATCGGCATAAGCGGCATCAATGGCAGCCTGTACGTCAGCATACAGAGCAGCGCCGTCATCGCCGGCGGAGATGCCGTAGATGTAGTTGCCATTCTCGTCCATGAAGTAGGCGGGAGTGGACTTGGTGAAGGTTTCGGGAGTGGTGATGCCGACGAAAGCGATCTTCAGACCATCGACCTCGAACATCTTGTATGCATCGAGAATGGTTTCGCCCTTAACACCGTCCTTCTCGTTGTAGAAGTTAGCGGAAACATAGGGGAACTCTGCCTTGTCGATCAGTTCCAGAGCGCGGGCCATGCCGTAGTCAAACTCGTGGTTACCTAGAGTTGCCAGGTCATAACCGGCAGCATTCATCAGAGAGATAATGCTCTCACCCTTGTCCATGGAACCGAAAGCAGTACCCTGGGCAGCGTCGCC
>JAZREB010000290.1:0-1528 GCA_045660585.1 Faecousia sp.
ATGCCCGCGATCCTCAAAAGGCGGCACTTAGCTACGAGCCCGGAGAAGCGGAATATGTCCAACTCCGTTTCAAGGTGCAGGACTGTGAACAGGTTCCCAATAAGAACACCGACGTGGTGGTGATCTACGACCGCACTGTGGGAACAGACACCCGACGGGGTGGGGAATTCCTGTCTTATTATACTTTCCGTGAGGATCAGTGGATCACTTTGACCTTCCCCGTAACAGAGGAGTTTTCCACGGCAGACTTTGTGACAAGCTTCGGTGTCCGCTTCCGAGCCATTCGCTCCGAGGAGGGGAAGGAAGGCAAGGTCGTTCTGGACTACCTCTTTGCAGGCCCCAGAGAGGAACTGCCTACGGAGCTTGCAGTTCTCCGCTTCACCGATGAAGCAGGAAAGCTCCTCAGCACGGTCTATGCTCCCGTAGGGGGTGCGGTTGACTACAGAGGGGCGACTCCCACCAAGGCAGGGGACGAAGGCGGTGCATGGATCTTCGCCGGTTGGGCAGATGAGGAGGGCAAGCTTGTGGACATGAGCTGTGCCCAAAAGGATGCCACCCTGCATCCTACCTTCTGCAGAGAGCTGACAGTTTCCGAGGATCTGAAGCTACGCCATTCTCTGAATCTTTCCGGAGATATTTCCGTGAATTTCGTCCTGCCCAAGACTGCTTTGGAAGGCTTTGATATGGACAGTGTTTACATAGACTGTCGCTATGAGGAATACGACGGAAATACCTTCGCAGAAGAGATCTGCCTGCGGATCTTGCCTGTGGACAGAGGGAGCTTTTATTACTTCACTTTAGAGGGGCTCACGGCTGTGCACATGAATACGGAACTGCAAGCAGTCCTGTACGGCACCAAGGAGGGAAGGCGCTACTGCTCTCCCACGGATCTGTACAGCATTGGGACTTACGCATACGGACAGTTGAACAGCGGAAGCGCAAGTGACAGCCTGAAGGCTCTGTGTGCAGAGCTTCTCCGCTACGGCGGTGCCGCACAGACCTACAAAGGCTACCGCACCCAAGAGCTTGCGGATGAAGCCATGACCGAGGAACACAGGGCACTGCTTGCAGACTTGGAGACTGTGACCTTCGGCAATGTCAACAGCACCGGCACTGTCCCCCCGGAGCCCACGGTATTCTGGAAGGGCAAGACCCTGGATCTGAACACCAAGGTCACCGTGGTCTACGTGGTGGATCTGGCAGGCTATACAGGGGAGCTTTCCGACCTGAGCCTCCGTGTGGAGTATATGGACTGTGAAGGGGAGCTTGTTTCGGCTATCCTCACAGAAGCAAGCCCCTATTCGGGCAGTGAGACTGCCTATGCCTTCCGTCTGGACTGCCTCTTGGCGGCGGAACTGAGAACCGTCCTCCAAGCACAGGTCTACCAAGGAGAAACCCCCGTTTCCACCCTCCTGACCTACAGTCCCGACACCTACGGCAACAACAAAACCGGCACTCTGGGTACCTTATGCAAGGCCCTCTTTGCCTACAGCGACGCCGCAAAGGCATACTTTTCTAATTGACAATT
>JAZREB010000291.1:0-3166 GCA_045660585.1 Faecousia sp.
AAAAATCGGCTTTTTTTCAATCCCTCAGTCGCTTCGCGACAAATCGCTGCGGCGATTCCGGTCGCGGCTCTGACAGTCCACCGGACTGTCATTCACTCCCGCGACACCGCTTCGCTAACCCTTTACACAAGGGATCCTTAAGAAAGCCCCTACCACAATTGGGAAACAGCCCGATAAACGGGAATTTGATTTTTACCTATCCCCTGCTTCAAAATCCGGACGACTGATCCGAAAGGAGAATAGATATGAAAAAACTCCTGTGCTACCTTCTCTTCTTATCCCTGTTCCTGACAGCCTGTGCTCCCATAGGTCTTGGCACAGTGCCGGAAACCACCCCTCATATCTCTCAAACCGAGACAGAACAGCCCGAGACCACAGCCCCAACGGAAGACTACCGTCCCCAGGGGAATGTAACTGTGGATTTCTCTGTCTATGAAAAAGGCGAGAGTACCTATGTTACCTCTCTCTATACCCTGCCGGAGGATGAAATCGGGGAGCTCCTGCCTCTTTCTTCTCCCAAGACCCTCTACCCCTATGCAGGGGATATCACCCGCAATTACTACGGCTATGTTGAGGAATATCTCTACGGCTTGGCAGACAGCTCCGGTACCCTGATTACAAAGCCCATATATAACAACATCTCCCTCCTGAAAGATTACGATACCGGCGAGACGCTCCCATACTGGGTCCTCAGTATAGCGAGTAAAGAAAGATATTCCGAAGGAGATGACGACTATGAATACTTCTATGCCCGTATAAAATACGGCTTAGTGTCCATGGACGGCACCTTCTACTTAGATTGTATCTATGATACCATTCGGCTGGACGATGGTCGGATCCTGTGCGGTCAAGATGGCGAACCCGCAGGGACTCCCCCCTTGATGGAGGCCTATGATTCCCATGGAACCCTCTGTTTCTCCACCGCAAGATACGATTTCGGTGTTCCACTGGCCAATTGCTACGGCAATTACGGAGAGGGATTGTATGTCCTGTACCTTAAGAGTTCCGATCCCAATGCCGAGGCATATGATTCCTCCTGCTACTTTGTCACAGAAAAGGGTGAGATCGTTTTCGGTCCCTTTGACAGCGCATACGCCTTCTCCGACGGCATGGCCGTTGTGGATATCGGCGGTTATCAGTACAAGTATCTCCGTTTAGACGGCACCATGCTCCCCGAAACTTACCGGTACGCCGGAGAATTTAAAAACGGCATTGCAGAAGTCAACATGAATTTCTCGGACGATTCTGCTATCATTGACAAAAACGGTACCCGGATCCTCTCTTTTTCGGGATATAGCTCCATCACGGCCGATGGTTACATCATCATCCATTCTTACAATAACGCAACTTCAGAATTTACCCGTTGCTATGACAAATCCGGCAGATTCCTGTGGGAAATCAATGTCCCGGACCCCAATGTTATCTCCGAAGATCTGTATTATTACGAAGCAAACGACAGAATCAACCTGTGCTCCGTTTCTACAGGCCGCACTGTGTCCTTTCCCCTGTATTATTATCCCGAATATTACGATCACCCCACGGATCCCTATATTGTGGTCTATGCATACAACCTCGACGAGGATGGTTACTATACTCAGCATATCCTGACTCCCGATTTGGAAACCTTTACCGAAATCAGAAGTCTCTCCGTCAATTTTAAAGAACAGGTATACCTCCCTTCCTTGAATTTAAACGGCATTGTCATCCGCACCGGGGACGAAGTGACCCTGTACGAAAGTCCCCATAACATCATCGGCACCTACACCGTTGATGAATTTACCTCTGCCACTGTCTGCCCCAACGGTACCGTTTCCTTCTGCTCCAACCTATGGGGTGCCCTCTATGACAAGAATTGTAAAATGTTCTTCCGCTATGCCATCAATGCCATGGACGACTGATTTTCCATATATCATCTATGAAAAAACACTTTCTTCCCGTATTTTTTCTTGGGGGACTGCTTCTTTCCCTACTGTGGATAAAAACACCCCAAAAAATCACCGATGTAAAGGTGGACTTTTCCCAATATGAACAGCAGGAGGAACACACCGCCCTCTACACCCGTCTGTCCCCGGAGCCTCTGCGGGAACTTGTACCCTCGGAGGATTACGGTGCCATCTATCCCTTTGTAGGTGGGCAGAGAACCTATCTGTACTCTGACTATGGCACAGCAGGTGTTCAGCAAAAGCTCTATGGTTTCGTAGACGCTACGGGGCAGATCCTTGTAGATCCCGTTTACACAAGAGCGGAGCTTCTGCGCACCGATGACGGTACCGCCCTGCCCTATTGGCGCATCGGTAAGACTATCTATGCTGAAGAAGCCAATGATTCCTATATGCTATGTGCCCTTGCATCCTTGGACGGCTCTTTTGTCAGCCCCTTTACCTACAGTTGGTTCCATGCCTATGAGGAATACATCATTGCAACCCTTCCTACAGAGAACCGATACCACGTTCTGGACCATGACCTGAATATTCTTCTGGATACCAAGGAGCTAACCTCCGAGCATATTTATAATATCAATTACCGGGGAGAAGGTCTCTTTTCCTTAACTGTAGATTGTTCCGTAACCGGAAGGTACTGCTCCCACTATACAGATCTCAACGGGAACCTTCTCCCCGGTCATTATGAAACCGCCGAGGATTTCACAGACGGTTGGGCGGCAGTACAGCTTGACGACGAAACATGGACCTATATTGATCCCACCGGGAAAGAAATGGGACAGTATTTTACGGAATGCACATCCTTCCAAAAGGGTTATGCTCTGGTCAAGACCGAGAATACATCTCAGGTCATTCGCCCCGACGGCACCGTTGTGCTAACAAGAAATCCTCTACCCCGTTGGTCGGAGCTAACAGTCACGTCCCAGGGGCTGTATATCTCCCCATTGGGTGATGATCCCCACCTTTATTACAGCTTTGAAGGGGAGCTTTTGTACGAGATCCCCCATGCAGACTGGCTCCCGGAGGAGATGATCTACGCAGATTACAGCGATCTCTCCGCCCCCTATCTCTATGACATCCGCCGAGATCGTAAGATCCCCCTGTCCCCCATGGAAGACGGCCATAGGTTGGAGCTATCCACCTGTGGAGATCCCGATACCCCGGTGATCGTGGTACGAGACAGAAATTACGCCACATGGGAAGCCAAAGATTCCTACTACAGTGCC
>JAZREB010000292.1:0-2219 GCA_045660585.1 Faecousia sp.
GGCCTCCGACTTGTCGTTGGAGCCGTGATATTCTTTATGCTCGGTGCAGTACTTGCCGTCACTGGTATCGGTGCCTCTGGTAGAGGAATCCAGAACTGCCATGTTGGAATACTCGTAATAGCAGCGGAAGGTACCGCCACGGATGGAGATGTTGGCGGTATTGGCCAGCTCGGGGCCGTCTGCCTTCTCCTTCTGGGCATCGGACATGGCGTTATAGGATTTCAGCCACTTATCGTAGTTCTTATAGCGGACTTCCTTAATGCCGTAGGTCTCGCAGTCCAGAAGCTTGATCGTTTCCGTGGTAACATTGCCGTTTTCGTCCACCTTGTAGGTATCCATCTTCTGGTTATATGCATTCTCATACATATTGAAGACGTTCGCACCGGTGTAAGCCTCGAAAACACCGTCGTAGACATAGACCCAACCGCCTCTGGTCTTTCCGTAACGGGGATCGGATTCTACATTGGTCACCTGGGCGGTGTTATAGGCGGTCTCAATAACTGCATTACGGACATTGGGGGTAGAACCGTGTCCAATGAAGGTACCGCCGTAGATGACCATGGTACACTCGTTGCCGATACGGGCTACAGTACCCTGGATGCAAGCGGTGCAACGGGTATTGTTGTCCTTGGCAAAGAGATCGTAAATACCCTTGCCCAGCTCCAAAGCGGAATCTACCATGCCGGAGATCTTGTCCTTATCCAAAGCGGCCTTGGCGATGTCCTTGTTCAGGTTATCGATCTGGGTATTCTTGTCGTTCTTTGCAGCCTTCTTGTCGTCCTTCTTATTCTCGGTGCCCTTGTCGCCCTTCTTGTTCTCGTCTTCCTTCTTGTTCTGATCGTTCTGCTTTTGGGCAACGGTCTGATCCTTCTTGGCTTCGGGATTTGCGGCAGTGCCTGCGGTGGCGGGAGTTTCGGTCTTCTTCTCCTCGGTGCCACCGCTGCCGGTCTTCTTGCCGGTGGTGCCCTTGTCCTTTGCCTGACCGTTATCGGAATCGCTTGTTTCCTTCTGTCCCTGGGGATAGATTTCCTCCATCTTATCCTGCTTAGCGGCAGTTGCGGCAGAGATGCCGGAGGCGTATTCAAATACAGAAGAACCCAGAACAACGGTCTGACCGATGACTTCCTTCAGAGCAGACCAGCTAAAGCCGGTCTTATACTGGTCCTGCTGACGGCCTGCCTGGAATTCGCCGCCGTAGATGACCAGATCACCGCCGGTGACAAGGAAGATGTCTCTGTGGGTGTAGTACCAGAAGTCCCACTTCTGGTGGTTGATCATGTAGGCATTGGCGTAGATCTTACCTACTCTGTCGGAATAATAGGGGCCGGTTTCTCCCTTGGGATCGGTATAGATGATGTTGGAGCCTGCAGAGTCGAGGATCGTAAGGAGTGCGCCGCCCGCTCTGCCTTGGTTTCCCTGAGTCTCACCGGTGCCCTTGATCTCAAACATATAGGAGGTATAAGCATCCATAGGACCGTCCTGATTCTTGGTGCCGTTGCGCTTGTCGTAGAGCTCCAAGGTGTGACCGTTCAGATCCAAAACCTTCTCCCCGGTGATGATAATGGGGTCATAGTCCTTGCCGAAGTCTACGGTACACTTAATGTCCTCCATAAGGACGATGTACTTGTCATCGGGATCTGTGGACTCTAAGGGCTCACGGAGCTTACCGCCGTTACGGGTATAGTCGCCCTTAAAGACCTGATTCCACTTGGTTTTGTTACTACTGCTCCAGTAGTAGTCGAAGTCCAGGGGCTTGGTGCTGTTGGGATAGGTGTAGGATAGTTCGCGATTCTTCTCACTCTCGAAGGAGAGTGCGTTCATGGCAGTAACAGGGATGGGCTTGCCGTTCTGGTCATAGATCAGTTTTCCATCCTTATCCGTCTGATACTGCTGGTAGTTGTAGTCGATCTCTACACGGGTGTTCTCGTTGGTGACACCCTTGGTGGGAGAACTGACAACAACGTTGGACGAATCATTGATCACAACATTGCCGCCGTCTTCCACAACCACTGCCGGGTTCTCTGCCTCTGTGGCATGAGCATGGAACAGGTTCGCAGGAATGATGCCCACTACCATGACCAGTGTCAAGAACAGGCTGAGATACCGCTTGAGGCTTGCGTGTTTCATGGTGTTTCCTCCTTTATAAAATATAGATCGCTATGCCTCGGGTGTGCGGAGACAGGATGCATAGCATATCGCAGTCTCCGAGCGCTAATGAT
>JAZREB010000293.1:0-2412 GCA_045660585.1 Faecousia sp.
TGAATGCCCTGATCAACTGCGGGGATATACTCCTTGGGGATTGCTCCACCTGTAACAGCATTGATGAATTCGTAGCCCTTGCCGGATTCGTTGGGTTCCACACGGAGCTTAACGTGACCGTACTGACCCTTACCGCCGCACTGGCGGGCGTACTTGGTGTCAACGTCGGGATAACCGTGGATGGTTTCTTTATAAGCAACCTGAGGTGCGCCGACATTGGCCTCGACCTTAAACTCCCTCAGGAGACGGTCGACAATAATTTCCAGATGCAACTCGCCCATACCGGCGATGATGGTCTGGCCAGTTTCTGTATCCGTATAGGTCTTAAAGGTGGGATCTTCTTCTGCCAGTTTCAGCAGAGCGATACCCATCTTCTCCTGCCCTGCCTTCGTCTTAGGCTCAATAGCTACACGAATAACGGGTTCAGGGAATTCCATGGATTCCAGAATAATAGGATGCTTTTCATCACAGAAAGTATCGCCGGTTGTCGTGTTCTTAACAGCTACGACTGCTGCGATATCTCCGGAATAAACGCACTCAACTTCTTCACGATGGTTGGCATGCATCAGCAAGATACGTCCGAGTCTCTCGCGGGCATTCTTGGTGGAGTTGAGAACGGTAGTTCCCTTCTCGACCTTGCCGGAATAGACACGGAAGAAACAGAGCTTGCCAACATAGGGGTCTGTGGCAATCTTGAATGCAAGAGCAGAGAAAGGTGCGGAATCATCCGCAGGACGGAACTCCTCTTCCTCGGTTCTGGGGTTGATACCCTTAATGCCCTTCTTGTCCAGAGGGCTGGGCATAAAATCAACGATGGCATCCAAGAGCTCCTGCACACCCTTGTTTCTGTAGGATGTGCCGCAAACAACGGGCATCATCTTAACTGCGATGGTAGCCTTGCGGATAGCGGTACGGATCTTATCCTCGGGGATCTCTTCTCCCATGAGGTACAGCTCCATGATCTCGTCATCCTGCTCAGAAACTGCATCCAACAGTTTCTCGCGATATTCTTCGGCTACGTCTGTCATGTTCTCGGGAATTGCTTCAATGCTGACCTCTTTACCAAGGTCATCCTTGAAGATCAATGCCTTCATACCGATCAGATCGATGAGACCGCAGAACTCGCCTGCAGCACCGATAGGCAGCTGGATGGGCACTGCATTGCACTTCAGCCGATCATGAATCATATTGAGAACATTGTAGAGATCTGCGCCGGTGATGTCCATTTTGTTGACGTACACCATGCGCGGTACGTTATACTTGTCAGCCTGACGCCATACGGTCTCGGTCTGAGGTTCTACGCCACCTTTGGCGCATAATACGGTAACAGCACCATCCAGAACACGGAGACTACGTTCAACCTCAACAGTGAAGTCGACGTGACCCGGAGTGTCAATGATGTTGATACGGCGTTCCTTCCAGAAACAGGTGGTAGCAGCAGAGGTGATGGTAATACCACGCTCCTGCTCCTGCTCCATCCAGTCCATGGTAGCGGTTCCTTCGTGGGTCTCACCTAACTTGTAGGTACGACCGGTATAGAAGAGAATACGCTCTGTAGTAGTGGTCTTGCCCGCATCAATGTGTGCCATGATACCGATATTTCTTGTATTCTCAAGAGAATATTGTCTCGGCATTGCGGTACTCCTTTTTGATTACCAACGGAAATGGGAGAATGCCTTGTTGGCCTCTGCCATCTTGTGGGTATCCTCGCGCTTCTTAACAGATGCGCCGGTGTTGTTGCAAGCGTCCATAATTTCGCCTGCAAGTCTTTCCTTCATGGTCTTCTCGCTGCGCTTACGGGAGTAAGCAGTGATCCAACGCAGACCAAGAGTCTGACGACGCTCGGGGCGAACTTCCAGGGGAACCTGGTAGGTGGCGCCGCCGACACGACGGGACTTAATTTCCAGGGAAGGCATGATATTTTCCATAGCCTGCTGGAATGCGTCGAGACCGTTCTTGCCGGTCTTTTCTTCGACGATTTCAAATGCACCGTAGACGACACGCTGGGCTACACCCTTCTTGCCGTCCAGCATAATGCTGTTTACGAGCTTAGTTACCAGAGTAGATTTGTAGATAGGATCCGGAAGAACCTCTCTCTTGGGAACATTACCTCTTCTGGGCACTTCGCTTCCCTCCTTCATATAATGATTTCATAGGTACTTCGACAGCCGTGCTGTCGTTGGTGCCTGCCAGGTGTTTCCCATACAAAAAATATATATAAAACACGCATGGCAAGGCGATGCCTTGTCATAAGGCGGAATTGATTTAGTGAGAATTACTTCTTCTTGGCCTTGGGGCGCTTCTGACCGTACTTGGAACGGCTCTGCATACGACCCTGAACACCCTGGGTATCAAGAGTACCACGGATGATGTGGTAACGAACACCGGGAAGGTCCTTTACACGGCCGCCAC
>JAZREB010000294.1:0-1453 GCA_045660585.1 Faecousia sp.
TGGATCGTAGAGATCCCTGCCGCTCCCGGGCAGGAGGGGAAGCGCGTCTGCTACTGTGTCCATTGTGGCGAGACTCTGAAGACAGAGATTCTGGCAGCGACAAGTGACCTTGCCTTTACAGGTGCTTCCGTAACGCTGCAATCGGATCTGTCCATTCAGTTCAAGGTTTTGGAGTCCTTCTTTACGGAACAGGGCTATGCCGATCCCTATGTGGTCGTGGTGGATCGGAACGGTATAGAGACTCTGATCCGTGAATATACGGTGAAGGACGGAAAGTACTCCTTTATCTATAAGAACATTGCTCCCCATCGGATCGGTGATACGATCACAGCCACCCTCTATGCTACCTACAACGGAGAGCTGTACTGCTCCGCACCTATAGAGTATTCCGTAGCACGATACTGCTACAACATGCTGGGCAAGACCGAGGGCAATGCCGCCTTCGACAAGCTCCGCACCCTGCTGGTAGACATTCTCCACTACGGTGCAGAGAGCCAGAAGTACACCGGCTACCGTACAGAAGATCTGTGCAACAGCGCTCTGACTCCGGAACAGCTGGCATGTGGCACAGAGCTGACCCGTGAGTTGGTGAACCACAGGGATCTGGAACACAAGGTCGTGGAGAATCCCACCGTACACTGGAAGGGTGCAGGCCTGAATCTGCAGGAATCCGTAGCCATCCGCTTCCGCCTGGAGGCAGAGAGCTACGAGGATCTGGAGGTCCGGGTCACCCTGGCAGGACGGACCTACAAGTTCCGTTCCTCGGACTTTGACTACCGGGCAGACGGAACCTTCGTCCACTTTACCTACCTCAATGCCGCACAGCTCAGCGAGCCGGTTTATATTACCGCCTACCGTGACGGCGTGCAGGTCAGCAATACCCTCTGCTACAGCGTAGAATCCTACGCCTACTCCAAGCAGACGGTTACAACCATCCCCTACCTTGCCTCCTTAGTAGAGCGCATGATGTGCTACGGCGACTCAGCCAGAGCATATGTAGGATAAAGCAAACAGCCTCTCTGTGACCCGATCGGGCCACAGAGAGGCTGTTTGCAATGATATCCGCTCCCCTTGATCGCGGATGATATATGCAACCCATATGGACAAGAGGGAAAGTCAAATTCCGATTTGTCGCTCCCTTCGGTCGCACAAATCGGAATAATGAAGAATGAATGATGAAGGATGAATAATGAATAATTTCGGTGTCGGCTACGCCGAAGATTTAAAAAATAGGTGTAAATCCCATGGCGAAGCCATTATTTAAAATCCATCCCGAAGGGATACCACAATTATTCATTATTCAATATTCATTATTCATTCAAATTCCAAATCGCTCAACAGAGCGATAAACAGGAATTTAGTTGTTACATTTCCCTGGGGATGGGGTGTATATAGGTGAAAGGAGGTGCTGTTATGGAGGACGAGAAGATCCTACAGCTTTATTTTGCACGGG
>JAZREB010000295.1:0-2094 GCA_045660585.1 Faecousia sp.
CTATACAGATCCTCAGTGGGTACACTTAGATAGCTTCGGCGGCTATTATTTCCCCAGTGGCGGACAGGTCTATGTAAACAAGACCTTCCGACAAGCTACTGCCGACGGAAATGATAGCAACGATGATTGGAACCGATACAGCCTGTCTGCTACAGTAAAGAACGGAGCATACAGCTTCTTCGAGCTGTGGCTCAGCCACGGTAGCAAGCCCAAGGACGGACAGTACAGCTATGTTATGCTGCCCGAAAAGACCGCCGAAGAAACCCAAGCCTATACCCGGTCTCCCGATGTGGAGATCGTAAAGGCAACCACCTCCCTCCATGTTGTAAAGGAGAAGAAGCTGGGGATCACCGCAATGGTATTCTGGAAGGCAGGGACCTACGGCGATATTACCGTAGACAAGCCCATGATCGTCATGGTTCAGGAAAAGGATGGGAAGTATATCCTCTGTGTCAGCGACCCCACCCAGAAGCTGACAACAGGAACCATCACCATTAACCGTGCTCTGAAAACCATACGTTCTGATTCTAGGATCACCCTCAGCGGAACCTCCAAGGTCACCCTGAATATCAATTTCGGCGGTTACAAGGGTCGTACCTACGAAGCGGAGTTTGTGCCCCAGACCTTCGATCAATTGATGTTCGATTTCAATAACAAAACTGCCGGAAAGTATAAGAGTACGGTCTACGGCTACAAGAACTATTCCGACCCAAGCATGTGGGCAACGGCTCGTATCGACAAGAGCCTGACTGTCTCCGACGGCTATATGACAGTTCCCCTGACCACCCAAAGCGGCCAGAACAACTCCTTGATCCAGCCCTCCAACTCTACCACCAATTTTGCATGGTCATCGGATACCACAAAGGCCAACTTCCTGAGCTTTGATCCCGGGAAGGCAGAGATCTTCCAAATTCGGTTCAAGCTGGATAGTGCAAAGAAGAACGGCGACTACGATCCCGGAGTCTATCTTTACTATTTGGCAGACGGGGCTAAGTATTGGAGCAATAATACTACCAATCCGGATTATGAAAAAATCAAGATCACCATAGATCCGGCCTGTCTGGATGGAGGCAGCCTGGAAGGGAAATATGTGACCTTGACCGTGGATCTCGGCTCCAAGAAGATCTCCACCTTCCAAAAACTCAAGGGTGTATGCTTTAACTTTGGATATCTCCAGGGGGGAACGGCTACCATAGATTATATCTATATCGGACCCAAGACAGAATCTCTCCTCTTTGACTTCAGCAATGACGGTACCAATGACCGCTTCCAGGAGGGAGCCTATGGGGGACACGACTATGACCGTCAGGACAATCCTGCATGGGCTACCGCTTGTACGGACCAGGCAGGCAATCTCTTCTCTGTCAATAACGCAGAGGGCACGCTGAGCATGTATACCTCCTGCGACTATTATGGAACATTGGGAACCAATGAGCATTACGGAGCATATTTGGCAACCTCCAGCATATCCGGTAAATACGGATGGGAGGGCAATACAAATCGGCACGCTCTGTCCTACGATCCGACCAATGCAGAGATCCTTGCAGTTCGATTTAAAACAGAGGGACTTGTGGCACAAAACGGAAAGAGTCCGGAATTGCATTTGGTTTCCGTAGTGGAAAACAACCATATCACCGCAAACGATTATACCAATTCCGTTCCCTTTACCATCAAGGATGGGGAGTATCAGACGGTATATATGCCCCTGAGTGCGGCCTACCGCACCTTGGACTATGTGAAGTCTCTTGCTCTGCGCTTCGTTTATACCAAGGCCCCTCAGGAAGGCTCCTATGCCAAAATCACCGTGGATTATATCTATATGGGGCCGGAATCCGGATTGCCTCAGCCCAGATATACCGTTACCTTCTTGGCTGCAGACGGAAGCCTTCTCCAAGAGCAGACCGTTCCTAAGGGGGAAACTGCGGTATACACCGGCGTAACCCCTGTCAAGATCTATGATGCAGAGTATCACTACAGCTTTGCCCACTGGGATGGGGATCTGAATAGCATCACACAGAATCTGACCGTAAAGCCTGTCTTTACCCCTGCTGCCCATAGCTACTGCTACACAAGACTGGATGATGCACAGCATAT
>JAZREB010000296.1:0-2729 GCA_045660585.1 Faecousia sp.
TTTCCTGCCTTTCCAGCACCGGGAAGCGTACCGTAAATACGGTTCCGCCCCCTTCTCTGGGTGCTACGGTAATACTGCCGCGGTTTCTCTTAACCATGTCATGGACAATGGACAGTCCCAAGCCGGAACCGCCTGCCGCACGGGATCTGGCCTTGTCCACACGATAAAAACGGTCAAACACACGGTCTCTGGCTTCCTCCGGAATTCCTACGCCGGAGTCCGAAACCGTGAGAACGACCTCCTTCTCCCTACGGGACAGATCCAGACCGATCCAACCACGTTCTCTGTTGTACTTAATCGCATTTTCCGTCAGATTAAATACGATCTGATAGAGGTCATCCTCGACCATCTGCAGGAAGCACTCTTCTTCACAGCGGAATTCCAGGGTGATCCCACGGAGCTTTGCCAAGGGTCTGAGCATTCTGGCAACTTTTTTAACGATCTCTTTTCCGTCCAGAATCTCTAATTCCTGGGTAATGGTGCTGTCCAGTTTCGTTAAGGTCAGAAGTTTCTGGGTCAATCTGCCCAGACGATCGGCTTCTCTGCCGATATCACCGATGAATTCCCGTTCTGTCTCCTGATCCATTTCGTTCTGCAAAATAGAATCGGACAGGAGCTTAATGGAAGCCAAAGGTGTCTTTAGTTCGTGGGACGCGTCGGATACAAATTGTCTGCGACGTTCCTCGGAGCTTTCCAATCGTTCTGCCAGCTTGTTGAATTCCTGGGCCATTTGGGTCAGCTCATCCCTGCCTCGCAGAGAGATCTGCTGGGAGTAGTCGCCGTCTCGCATATTTCGGACAGAGGTCAATATCCGTCGAACTCTCCGAGAAAAGGCACCGGAAAAACACAGCGCCGCCAAAATAATGCCGACCTCCAGCACAATGGAAATACGCAGAATATTGGCCTGCAGGGCGCGGATCAAGCTCCCCTGCTCCGTGTTATACTCCATGAGATAAACCGCGCCCAGCGTCTCTCCGCCACGCACAAGGGGTAGTGCAAGACGGCTCTCCATAGCCTGTCCCTCATAATAGCTGTAAAACACGTCGTTCCCCTCCAACGCCCGAATCAGTTCCGGGAACAAGAGAAGATTCTCCTCTGCATTACCGATCTCCAAGGAGTCGTATAGGGCATAGCCGTAAGCATCGGTCACCACAGTACGGGTTGTCTGCAATTCTTCCAGTGCCTCTACTGCCGTAGTGACATCATCTGTAGACAGTTCCCCCAACTGCAGGAGTGCCGATGTGATCATTTGGGCCTTCTCCTCCATAGAGCGTTGGCGGTCTGCGATGACAATATTACGAATGGTGTTGGAGGCATAAAAGTTCAGAAGAACCAATGCCGCGGCAGTCAGGAGAACATAGGCTATGGCACTGCGGAGCTGTGTGCTGGCATAGAAATAGGAAAGTCGTTTTTTCGTCCCTGTTCTCTTAGGCTTTGAAATAATACCCCACACCCCACTTTGTCATAAAATATTCCGGCTCCGCCGGGATAGTCTCTAACTTTTCTCGGATCCGTCGGATATGAACATCCACTGTGCGAACCTCGCTACGGTAAGCCTCGTGTCCCCAAATGAGATCCAAGAGATTTTCACGGGAATAGACTCGATTGGGGTTGGCCATGAGCAGCTCCACCATATCAAATTCTCGGGCAGTCAAGTCTGCCGCTACACCATTCTTGTAGACATTGCGGGACTTGCTGTCAATGGTGAGAGAACCGTAGGTTTTCTGCTCCTTGCTCTGGGTCGTCTTTCCGCTGCGGCGGAGCAGAGCACGGATACGGGCTTTCAGCTCTAAAATATTAAAGGGCTTGGTCAAATAATCATCCGCCCCCTGTTCAAAGCCCATGAGCTTATCCATATCGTCTGTACGAGCTGTGAGCATAATAATGGGAATATCGGAAAATTCTCGGATCCGTCTGCATGCCTCCAAGCCGTCTACACGGGGCATCATAACATCCAATACAATGAGCCCCAGATCCGGGGTGCCGGCAAGTTCAATGGCATCTTCCCCATTGTTGGCGGTGAGGACCTGATAGCCCTCGTTCATGAGATTGTATTTGATCCCTTTTACCAAGAGTTCTTCATCATCTACGACTAAAATTTTCATAGGCTATTCCTCCACATAAATAAAACTACGCAATTTCTTAAATTCCTTGACTCCGATCCCCCGCACTCGCATAATCTCTTCTACGGATCGAAAGTCCCCGTGGAGCTCCCGATAATCGACGATCCGCTGTGCTGTCACCTGTCCGATATCGAGAAGGGTCAGCAATTCTTCAACCGTTGCTTCATTCAGATCAAGGGGATGATCCTCACGCCTCCACAGTGCCGGTGCTTCCCGAATCTGTCCGGCAGGTGGGTCGGGAAGCTCTGTGATTTCCCGGTAGAGAAGGCTTCCTCCCGTCCCTAAAAGAAAAAACAGAAGGGGAATTAAAAAAATCAGTAATGTTTTTCTATCTTTCACAATGTTTTCCTTCCCGTTTCCGTTGACAGATTCTTGTTTTCTGCTATAATAAGCATTATAGCACAGATTAAGGCTCCGGGGCAAGGTTCCCCAAGGAGTTTTTGGAGGATATTTATGAAAAAAAGAAGATTCTTATGCCTGCTCCTGGTACTGAGCATGCTACTTTCCTTTACGGTGCCTGCTACAGAAACCGAGTCCACCGAGGCCGAACCCGCCGATACCACCGTTGCAGAGACCTCTGCCCCCCCTACAGCCGATGATT
Source organism: Faecousia sp. (assembly GCA_045660585.1). Lineage (GTDB taxonomy): Bacteria > Bacillota > Clostridia > Oscillospirales > Oscillospiraceae > JAZOXB01. The sequence goes on from JAZREB010000296.1 coordinate 2,725, forward strand.
TTTTG
>JAZREB010000297.1:0-2103 GCA_045660585.1 Faecousia sp.
TCCAGCATTTTCTTTTCTCCTAAGGAGGCAAGATTTTGGGGAGTCCAGAATATAAAATAGGATGCGATAAACAGGACGGCTATCGCAACAAGGATCAGTAGGGTGATCAGTACTTTCTTCATAGAGAATCTCCTGTCTGTCATAGGCTCATTTTTGCAAAGAGCCATAGTGTTTCAGAGTATCGATTCCATTATACAGGGAATTTTGCAATAAGTCAATAAAAAACACGAAATTCTGCAGATACCTTGACGAAGATGTTCCTTGGTGCTATAATGTACAAAGGAAAGAAGGCGAATTATGAAAGATAACACGAAAATTGGGAATAGAAAGCCCAAAAATACCCTTTTGGAAGGCTCGATTTGGAAGGGCATTTTGATTTTTGCTCTGCCCATCTTTTTGGGGCAGGTATTTCAGCAGCTATACAATACCGCCGATGCTTGGATCGTGGGACAATACCGTTCCCCCGATGAATATGCGGCGGTTACTTCCTCCGGCAGTCTGGTATTTATGTTGGTTGGCTTTTTCGGCGGTCTGTCCGTCGGTGCCGGCGTTGTAATTGCCAGATACTACGGAGCCAGGGACATTGAACAGCTCCGCAAGGCTGTCCACACTACGGTGATTTTCGGATTCCTGTCCGGTCTGTTCCTGTCTGTTGTAGGTGTGAGTGTGACTCCCACTCTTCTGCGGTGGATGGGCACTCCCGAGGAAGTTCTGCCCTATTCTGTTGAGTATTTCCGTTTCTATTTTATGGGTATGCTGGGAACCTCTATGTATAACCTGTGTATGGGTATCCTACGAGCAGTAGGGGACAGCAAGCACCCTCTGTATTACCTGATCATATCCTCTATTATCAATGTGATTTTAGACTTCCTGTTTATCGGAGTCTTTGGCTGGGGTGTATGGTCTGCGGCTCTGGCAACGACGATTTCCCAGTTCGTCAGCATGATCCTGTGCCTGGTGCAGTTATTCCTGGTAAAGGACGTCTATAACCTGAGACTCCGGGAAATGCGCATTAGCTGGCGGCTGATGATAGAGACTATTCGCTACGGCCTGCCTGCACGTGTGCAGAATTCTATCATTGCTTTTGCTAACGTCATTGTCCAGACCAATATCAATAGTTTCGGCAGAGAGACCATGTCCGGTTGCGGTACCTTTGCTAAGTTAGAGGGCTTTGCCTTCCTGCCTGTTACCTGCTTTACTATGGCACTGACCACCTTCGTCGGTCAGAACTTAGGCGCCAAGCAGTACGACAGAACGAAAAAGGGAGTCCGTTTCGGTATTCTCTGCGGAGTTATTACCGCAGAGGTTATCGGAGTTTTGATGGTGCTCTTCCCCCAAACCCTAATGGAGCTGTTTATAGACAATGACCCCGGCGCAGTGGCGGTGGGGATCCAGCAGATCCGTGTAGAGGCGCTGTTCTTCTGCTGTCTGTCTATGTCCCACTGTATTGCGGCGGTTATGCGTGGTGCAGGTAAGCCCATGGTTCCTATGTTCATTATGTTGGGCTCCTGGTGTGTCCTCCGTGTGCTGTATATTCAAGTCATGGTTCCCCTTATTCAGGAACCCTGGGTCATTTTCAGTGCTTACCCCCTGACGTGGACGGTCAGTACGATCGTCTACCTGATCTTCTACCTGAAAACCGATTGGATCCACGGATTTGATAAGAAACAGGCGTAAATTCCTTGTATCTTGATTAGAACAACTTTTAACATAACGCAAAAAGGAGCTGTCCTCTCGGACAGCTCCTTTGCTGTAAGTTAGGGATCAGTTACCGCAATCCTCTACATAGAGTTCGCGGACAGCGTTGGGATCAGCGGCCTTGGCTACGGGAGTGGCAGGCTTGGGATTGTTGCGAGCCTCCAGGAACTTGGAAGCGACCTGGGGGAACAGAGCGTAGGACAGAACGTCCTCTTCGCACTTTGCAAGGGAGCCTGCTTCTTCCCGGTACTTAGCAAGTTCGGGCTGGATCAGGTCTGCGGGACGGCAGGTAATGACCTTGTCATCGCCGATGCACTTCTTGCGGACTTCCTCGTTTACGGTGCCGGGGAGTTTGCCGTATTCGCCACGGAGGAGACCCTTGGACTCCTTGGGAACCATCTTGTA
>JAZREB010000298.1:0-3448 GCA_045660585.1 Faecousia sp.
CGATTCACTATAGACTATATTTATATAGGCGCCGAAGAAGGTCTTCCCAATCATGATCGATTCTATTTAGCAACATTTAATGAATCGGAGGAGGATGTCCTGCGGTATGAAGATAAACTCTATGGCGGAAATAACCCGGATATGACGGAAAATTGGTGGACAAATTCTACTTATGCAACTGCTCCCGTTATCGAAAATGGTGGGATGTCTCTACTTTCTAAGTTAGATACTCGGACGGATCACTATTTCCACAGCGGTCCTGCCCATGATGTGTATCCTCTTGCTTATGTGCCCGGGGAGAATGATTACTGTCAGGTCAGGCTCAAAGTTTTAAATGCCGAGAGTACTAAGACAAACGGTATCGCTCGTTTTAGTTTGTATTTCGGCATAGGGGAGACCTCTGTAGTAGCGTCGGGACATAGGGATTTTGACTTGAGAGAGAAGGGGAACGGAGAGTATTTTGTCCTTACTTTCCCTATGGATCACAGTAAGTATCTGTCTGCACATGAGATCTCTTGTATCCGTCCTCAGCTCTCTTACGCAAAGAATGCAGCGGGGGAAAATCTATGCCTTACCATAGACTATCTGTATCTTGGCGGTATAGAGAGTCTTCCTACGCCACTGTACAATGTGGAATTCCGTGGAGGCAGCAATGAACTGTTAGAAACTACGGTAGTTCAATCCGGAGAAAATGCAGTGTATTCCGGAAAAACTCCCACAAAGGAATATGACACACAGAATCATTACACCTTTGCGAAATGGGATAAGTCTCTCCATAATATCACAGCCAATACCGTCATTACGGCGGAATTTACTGTAATGCCTCATAGCTATTCTTACACCATTGTTGACCGTTTCAGCCATAGTAGTACCTGTGATTGTGGTTATACTGTGACAGAGGAACATCGATATGATGGAGGCGTGTGTGTTTGCGGAGAACCTGAGATCAAGGAGACCATCTGCGATCCTTCTCTGAAACTTAGCCATACGCTGAATTTGGCCAGTGATATTTCTGTAAATTTCGTAGTCTCAAAGGCTGCTTTAGAGGGATACGATATGGATACAGTGTATGTTGAAAGCACAGTAGAAACCTATGAGGGGAATATGAAAAAAGAGCCCACAGTTGTTGCGCTTAAGCCTGTGGAGAATGGAAAGTATTATTATTTCACTTTGACAGGACTCACAGCGGTTCGGATGAATGACCGTATTACATCGACTCTCTATGGCGTGAAGGCGGGGCAACCGTATTGCTCGGTATTGGATGAGTACAGTATTGCAGATTACGGATATTCTCAGCTGAGCAAGGCAGGCAATACTCCCGAATTAAAAACTCTGTGTGCCGATCTCCTTCGCTATGGCGCAAAGGCTCAGATCTATAAGGAATATCGCACAGATGCCCTTGCGGATCAAAAGCTGACAGATGAATATAAGGCTTATTTGTCAGACCTTGACCAAGTGACTTTCGGAAATACCAACCGAGTTCTCTCTGATGTGGAGAATCCGGAAATTAGATGGGTCGGTAAAGCTCTGAATTTAGAATCAAAGGTCTGTCTAAAATTTGTGTTCTCTCTGATAAATCAAGAAGTGGATCCTGCAGAGCTTACTCTCCGTGTTCGTTATACGGACACAAAGGGGATAGAGAAAGTGCTCATTCTGGAGGAAGCGGAGCTGTATAATTCTAAACTGCGATACTATGCCTTTACTTTGGATCAGCTTCTGGCGGCGGAACTGCGCACTGTGGTGTCGGTACAGGCCTATGTAGGGCAGACACCGATTTCTTGCACCATGGAGTATAGTGCCGATACCTATGGCAACAATAAAGATGGTGCTTTAGGAGAACTGTGCAGAGCGCTCTTTGCCTACAGTGATAGTGCCAAGGCCTATTTTAGTGGCTTTTAAAGGAAATAACTCTTTATTTTCCACTCAATCTATGATATGCTAATAGTAATGTTTAGAATCGGAGGATATCGAAATGATTACAGTTAGTGATGTAGCTCTGCAATTTGGCGGTACATACTTATTCCAGCATGTAGATCTGCAGTTTACGGCAGGTAACTGCTATGGTGTCATCGGTGCCAATGGAGCAGGTAAGTCCTCTTTCCTGCGGCTCTTGTCCGGAGAATTGGAAACCACTAAAGGTGAGATCCACATTAAGTCCGGTCTGCGTATGTCTGTTCTGAAGCAGGATCAGTTCGCTTATGACGAGTATACCATCTTAGATACTGTCATTATGGGCAATCGTCGCCTATATGATGTAATGAAGGAGAAAGATGCACTCTATGCCAAGCCCGATTTTACGGACGAGGATGGTATGCGTGCTTCCGATCTGGAGATCGAATTTGCAGAAATGAATGGCTGGGAAGCAGAGTCCGATGCCAGCCGTATTCTCCAGGGGTTGGGAATTCCTGTTGAGATGCATTACGATCTGATGGCAGAGACAGACGGCAGATTGAAAGTTAAGGTATTGCTGGCTCAGGCATTGTTTGGGGAGCCGGAGATCATCCTGTTAGACGAGCCTACCAATAACCTTGATATCGAGTCTATCACTTGGTTAGAAGACTTTATTCTTAACTATGAGGAAAAGGGTACCATCATTGTTGTCAGCCATGACAGACACTTCTTGAATACTGTCTGTAGCCATATCTGTGATTTTGACTATGGCAAGGTTAAGATGTATGTGGGTAACTACGACTTCTGGTATGAGTCTTCTCAGCTCATGCAGACTCTGACCCGCAACAAGAATAAGCGCAATGAAGAAAAAATCGCCGAGTTGCAGGAATTTATTTCCCGATTCTCCGCCAATAAGGCTAAGAGCAAGCAGGCCACCGCAAGACGCCGTTTGCTGGATAAATTGTCTGTAGAAGAGCTTCCTGCCTCTACACGCAGATACCCCTTTGTAGGTTTTACCAGAGAACGTGAGGTTGGCAAGGATATTCTGTTTGTAACAGAGGTATCTAAGACCGTTGACGGAGTGAAGCTCCTGGATAAGGTTTCTTTTACGGTGAACAAGAACGACAAGATCGCCTTTATCGGAGAAAATGAACTGGCGCAGACCACAATGTTCAAGATTCTTATGGGTGAACTGGAACCGGACGAGGGAACTGTAAAATGGGGCGTTTCTACCTCCCAGAGTTATTTCCCCAAGGACAATACAGAGTATTTTGAAGGTTGCACAGATTCTTTGGTAGACTGGCTCAGACAGTACTCTGCAAAGAAGGACGATGTGTATCTCCGTGGCTTCCTTGGTCGGATGTTGTTCTCGGGAGATGATGTATTTAAGTCTGTTAACGTTCTCTCCGGTGGCGAAAAGGTTCGTTGTATGCTTTCCAGAATGATGCTCTCCGGCGCCAATGTCATTCTGTTGGATCAGCCTACGAACCATCTGGATATGGAATCTATTCAGGCAGTGAATAAAGGCATGATCGCATTCCCCGGGAATGTTCTCTTT
>JAZREB010000299.1:0-2476 GCA_045660585.1 Faecousia sp.
CCAGTCTCCGACGATTGTCTCTGAGGGTGTGCTCACCGGCACTTGCACCGGTTGCTCCGGCACGACTACTGTGGCTATGCCCAAGCTGAATACCACAGACTATACCAAGAGCGTATTCGTCCCCGCAACCTGCACCGCAAACGGCACGGATAAGTATACCTGGAATGTGACGGAATACGGCACTTTCAGTGTCAATACTAACAGCAGCCCTCTGGGACATAACTATGTGGGAGTAAAGACAGAGCCCACCTGTAATGCACAGGGCTACACCACTTATACCTGTTCTAACTGTAACGATAGCTATGTAAAGGACTATGTAGAAGCCACAGACCACAGCTATGATAACGGCACGATTACAACACAACCCAACTGCACAGAGCCCGGCGTGAAAACCTATACCTGTGCCGGTTGTGGAGCAACTAAGACAGAGGCTGTTCCTGCTATGGGCCATGTGGAATTGAGCCTGCCCGGTTCTGCACCTACTTGCACCGCACCCGGTAAAACTGCGGGTTCCTTCTGCTTCGATTGCGGTGAGACGATTGTTGCCCAGACCGTGATCCCTGCAACAGGACATACCGCCGTGTACACCGACAACGATGGGGATACCCACATTGTTACCTGCAAGAACTGCAATTACAAGGCAGAAGAAGACCACAGCTATGTAAGGGGCCTGTGTGCTTGCGGACATAAGGAGATCCAAGAGCCTGCTCAGCAGAGTAGTTGGAAATTGAGCCATACCCTGAATCTGGCAAGTGACATTTCTGTGAATCTTGTAGTCAGCAAGTCTCTGCTGTCGGGATTTGACATGGATTCTGTCTATATTCTGGCAGAGGTAGACACCTACGAGGGCAACAGCAAAAACGGTACAAAGACCGTGAAGCTCCTGCCTGTGGAGCAAGGGAGCTACTACTATTTCACCCTGACGGGTCTCACTGCTGTACATATGAATGATGCCATCTCCTCTGTGCTCTACGGTACCAAGGATGGACAGGTCTACTGTTCCCCGGTAGATCAGTACAGCATTGCAACCTATGCCTACTCTCAGTTGAATAAGGATGGGGTTCCGGATTCTCTGAAGGTTCTCTGTGCCGACCTTTTACGCTACGGCGCAAAGGCACAGGTATTTAAGGCGTACCGCACAGATGCCCTTGCAGACGGCATGATGACAGATAGCCACAAGGCCTATCTGTCGGATGTGGAAAATGTAGCCTTCGGTAACACCAATCGAGTTCTGGATGATCTTGCAAATGCACCTATTACATGGGCAGGCAAGGCTCTGAATCTGGAATCCAAGGTGGAAATGAAGTTTGTCTTTAACCCCGGGGAATATAGAACCCATGTAAGTGATCTCAGTCTCCGTGTTTCCTATACCGACGTAAAGGGAGCAACCAAGACCGTTGAGTTAAACAATGGAGAACTGTATAATCAGACTTTGGGCGTATATGCATTTACTATGGATCAGCTTCTGGCGGCAGAACTGCGCACCGTGCTGTCTGTCCGAATCTATGACGGAGAGACCCCTGTTTCCGCTACGCTGGAATACAGCCCCGACACTTACGGCAACAATAAGACCGGTGCACTGGGAGAACTGTGCAAGGCACTGTTTGTATACTCTGACAGCGCCGCCGCTTATTTTAAAGGCTAAATAAAATGGGGCACCCTCTAACAAAATCGGAGGGTGCTCTTTCTGATAGAAATCAAACATTTCTATCAGAAAGTAGTATTAGATATGGTCAATGGGGAAATACATAGAGCCCATCGAGCCATTGCACCCGATAGGCCCCCCTTTATCTTTTGTTATGTGAAAATTCTATCTAAATCCATCAAAAATTGTCAATGATAATTTCCGTTTCCGTGGACAAACTACCACCGAGGAAATCGAGTGCTACATTTGGTATCCTCAAAACAGAAAAGGAGATGGATTTTATGAAGACCAACAATAAGATCAACGTTCCCGAAGCACGCGAAGCAATGGACAAGTTCAAGATGGAAGCTGCCGGTGAAGTCGGCGTTAACCTGAAGCAGGGCTACAACGGCGACCTGACCTCCCGTGAAGCCGGCTCCGTAGGCGGCCAGATGGTCAAGAAGATGGTTGAAGCTTACGAGCGCAACATGAAGTAAATTATAGAACAAGAACGCACTCCGACCAAACATCGGAGTGCGTTCGAAGTATAGGGGTGGGATTTTAGTTTGTGAAATAGTTCTTTGCGCTGTCGGAGTATGCAAAGAGGGCTTTACACAGAGTCAGCAGATCCCCGGTTTTGTTGTTGCCGTAGGTGTCTGCACTGTACAGGAGGCTGCAGGAAGCAGGAGTCTCTCCATCGTAGATCTGTACGGTGACTACAGATCTGAGCTCAGCGGCCAGCAGAGTGTCCAGGGTGAAGGCGTAGTAGCTTAAGTTTGCATTATACAGCTCAGCGTTCTTTAGAACTACATTCTTTTCTGCACCCTTGGTGTCGGTGTAGCTGACCTTCAG
>JAZREB010000300.1:0-2329 GCA_045660585.1 Faecousia sp.
ATAAAGAGGATCTCTCCCTTAAGGTCACCTATGTAGATCGCACCGGCACCCAACAGACAGTTATTTTAGAGGATATGGAGCTCTATAAAGAAAACCGCAGCCTCTATGCTTTCAGCTATTACGGCCTCTTAGCCGCAGAGCTCCGTACCCCTGTGACTGTTCAGATCATGGAGGGGGACACCCCTGTTTCCTGCACTCTGACCTACAGCGCAGATACCTACGGCAACGGAAAAGACGGACAGCTCCTAACCGTATGCAAGACTCTCTTTGCCTACAGCGATTCCGCTAAGGCCTATTTTCAATAAAAGGAGGAGCTGATTATGAGAAATATGATTCGAAAACTTGCATTTTCCCTTGCACTGTTACTGTTACTTACAGTAGCGGCCGGGGCGGCGGAGACCAGAGCCTTCAGTGTAGACACCAAGTCCGGTGTCTTGCTGAACTTCTTTAACGCCGGTGAGGAATGCTCCTCTTGGAGCTGGAAAACCGGCAACTGGAGCAACTGGACAGGCACCGCTACAGCCGGCAGTGGCTTACTGCAGGCGGATCTGGACCCCACTGTGGAAAAGATCAGTATGTCCAGCGGTGATCTCAACCATGTCCTCAGCGAGACCGATGTGGTAGAGATTCGTTTTAAGACCGATTCTCTTACCTCCGGCTCTCTTTCCACCGCTGACCGCTTTACGGTTTACTGCTATACCGGCGTCAACGGCTATACTGTCAGCAAGAGCGTGCGGTTCCACGATACGGGGCTCGAGTATGCCCCTGTGGGACAGTATCAGACCATTACCCTCCCTGCCTTTTTGCAGAACGGCACGGACTTTGTAGAGATCGCCAAGGGCGAGGTCTTAAACCGCATTACCCTCTGCCCCTATCAGGAGGGCAACGGGGACAACAAGACCATTACTGCCTCTATTGTCATCGACTATATCTACATCGGACCTGCGGCCAACGCTCCCTCCGGCTGGTCTGAGAAGAGCTCCGACCTGTTCTTCGACTTCACCAACGATCCCGACGATCAGCACCGCTACAGCATTACCACCTATAACCGTACCCAGTTTGATGCTTCCGTGTCCAACTGGCACGCCTACGGCGGAACCCTAACTCTGGGCAACGAGGAAACTCGTGGGGATGACGGTGGCTTCTTAGCAGACGGCTTCCTTTCTGTCAAATCCTCCGGGGGGAAAAATTATCTGACCATCCAAACAGGTGCCAAGAATACCAAGGGCATCCAATACACCGGCAACAAGAACGACAAATATGCGGAAATTCGTGTCCGTGCCAACGGCTTTGATGGCACCAAGAACGGCACCCTGCAAATCTGCGCACGCACCAAGGATGGCGCAAGCTACGAACAGTTAGACGGTGTAGATGTTCGTCTCAAGACGACTTTCTCAGCGGCAGACCTGAAAAGCGGCGAATATGTGGTACTAAGTTTTACCAATGAGGAAGAACTGGCTCGCTGGCGGCAAATGGAGTGCATCTACAATATATGCGTACTCCTGTCTTATGATGGCTTCACGACATCCCACAGTTTGGACTACGATTATATTTACATCGGAGATGAAGAACAGCAAACTCATGTGATGCTGGACTTTGAGAAAGACAGCCCTGTGAACACCGTGACCCACTGGACTCAGCGTGTTACCGGCAGCAGTATCAACACAGTGGATGCCTTCGGCATTGGCACAGAGCATAGCACCATGTTCGGTTCCGTTACCTTGGCAAACAGCACCGGTGCATGGGCGGCTGTTACCTATGAAAACCAGACTCGCTATATCGTACAGCCCGGAGACGTCATGAAGATCCGTGTGAATCTGTCCAAGGATGAAAATACCGCCGGTACTTTAGAGGATATGCGTGTGAACCTTGCCGCCGGTGGCCGTGGCTACTGGGGCACCTGGAAGCCAACCATCCTCAGTGTAAAGGCGGCGGATTTGAAGATCGACGGCACCTTCCACGAATACACTGTGAAGATCCCCGAGGATAGCTACATTATGGGCACTCCTGTCCGTTCTCTGTTCTATGGCTTTATGGGCAAAGACGGCTATGCCATCGACTTTGATGTAGACTATATCTACATTGGACCTGAGGATAAGTTTACGACTTATACCGGCAGAACTGCTACGGTAGAGACTCCCGTTCCCATGGATACGGATGTAGAAACCGTGGACAATGATCTGATCTCCTTCGGACTTTATAACTATAACCATCGTGTCAACGACAACGCTCCCGCAGGTCTGGCATACTCCAGAACACTGGAAAATGTGTTCCCCTTCTGGAACGACTATGCAACGGACTGTGGCAGAAATGTATTCTGCGACGGTAC
>JAZREB010000301.1:0-5068 GCA_045660585.1 Faecousia sp.
CATATTCCTTCACGGGAATCTCCACAGCCTTGCCATAGTCCAAGACGAGTTGCTGTCCGGTCACCTTGGGAAGATCGGAAATAACACGAAGGATTCGACTGGCGATACCGGAGATATACATGGTTTCTCCCCCTTGACTGCGCTGATAACTACACACAGTTTTCAGGGTGTTGGTAAAGGGCGTATCATTTTCACCCATGTATCTGCGGAAGCCGTAAATGCAGATCTGACAGCCCTGAGGAATACCCAGTGCCAAGAGATCCATCAATTCTTTTTCCGTACCGATAGTCACCACATAACTACCGGAATCCAAGGGCGTATTATTTTGGATATGCTCACGGAGCAGAGATGTGATTTGACTGACTGTTTTGCTGACGGGAGCGGAATCGTCAATTTTTGTCGTTTCGTCCTTTGTAGCACTATGATAAATGATTCGCAGATCCGAAAGCAGTGTCTTTGCTCCATTGGTCAGAGCCTCTTTGTAAAGGGTAACAGAATTAGGCGAAATATTTGTGCCGAGTGCGGGAGAATTAAAGTGCAGATCAAAAACAGGAACCTCTCTGGTATTCAGCAATTCCAGACTGTAGGCAGTCAGATCTCCCACAGCAAGGGGAGCATTGTCCATAAGCTCCGCACCTAATCCGTAGTTCTGGCTTTCTACACTTTCCCCATGGAGGTTCCGTGCATACTGTCCCATGGTGGTAATAGTATCCGTGTCTACAATCTTGATATTGGTGGAGAATTTCAGGTTGGCGGCAGTGGTATGACGCTCGGCATAGAACATGTCGAAGGTATAGATCTCTCCATCTACCAAGCCGTGGGACGCCTTCAGATCGTTTAGCTCGATCCCTGCCCCCAAAGCAGCATGGGCGCCGCCGATGTCCAGAGCCATTTTTCCATCAATGAAGAAATATACGTCATCGTCCCCAAGGAAGTCGAAGAACAAATTCTGATCTTCATAGTAGACGAAGCTTCCGTAAGCGTGGAGCGTGAAATGGAAGTTCGTATTCTCTGTCACATAGCTTCCGTTTTCGTAATAATAGGTGCCACGATCCGTATCTCCTCCCAAAAGCTTGCGCATCTCTTCGGTTTCAAAGCCCAGGCCGTTAATAGGCTGGAAATAGGGAGAATTCAGTTCTACATCGGTATCGATCCTGGGGACCGAATTGTAGATATAATAACCGTCATACACCAATTCACTGGCACTGTCCAGAATATAATCGCCCTTTTCGTTTGCATACAGGCGGAGCCGGTCACGTTGGGTGACGGTGGTATTATAGGGAAGATTATCCGTTTTATCCATAATGTCGCCGGATTGCACCGGGCGCCACATGTAAGTAAGCATATAGTATGCCAGATCGTAATAGGTAGTGACCTGACTCCAACGCAGGTCTCCGCCGTTTGCTCCGGTGGTAGTCTTTTCGATGGTTTCATCGTAGGATCCCGTAGGGAGCTTTTGATCTCCGGCAACGGAGGGCATGAGCTTATAAATGGCATCATTCCAGCCGGGAACCTTATCGCTCAAATCCGAACCCTCCAAAGAGGCTTCCGTAAAGGCCTTAACGACATAGTCCACAACGGCTTCCCGATATGCTATCTGCCGATTCTCGTTCAATGTCCCTTCTGTAAGATCCAATTTCCCGTGGTTGGAGCTTGTTCCCGGGGCTCCGGAAAGTCCGTAATAGCCGTTAATATACTCAAACAGGTGGGCATCTGCACGGAAGTCAAGAATCTCTACGGGAATGTCGATGTATTCCGTCAATTCATCTGCGGAGGTCATGATCCTTGCATAATCCCGCAATTCCTCTGCTTTTTTGTCCATTTCATTTTTAATGGCGGAGAAATTTGCCTCCTGCGCACCGGTCAGATCCACATTGTACTGCAGATAAAGGCCAATACTTTCACTGAGGCATTGGAGGAATTGCTCATACACACTTTGGGGATAACGGCTGTCTGCATCCTCGGCAGCAAAACGGGCACTGTCTCGGATGGCCTTGTACAGCTCCACAGATTGGGTAGATAGACGGAACAAGGTAATGCTGTTATCCTCTGTATGGCTATGATCCGGGTTCCGATAGGGACGGTAGCCCCCAAGCTCGGGCAAATAGGTCAGGAAGCTCCAGTCATTATACTTGTCTCCGTCTCCGTCTAAGTCATAAACGTGGATAGCCAAGTATATGGCGTTATAGTCAGCTTCGGAGTTAAAGCCCTGACCCGTACCGTAACTAAACTTATAGCTGATGCCGTCTTCCCCAAGTCCGTTAAGGGTAATGTCAACATTGTGAACAGGTCGAGGAATACATAGGCTTGTGCTGTCGGGATAAACATCTAAGTAGACAGCCCAATCAGGATCTGCGTTGGTCAGCTTGTTGTTCTCAACAGTAACATCCGCCGCATGGAAATAGCCTACACCGGACTGGAAGAAGTTCGATCCTGTATTTACCGCACGGCCACGGGAGCCGTCCCCAAGGAGATTTACAAGGTAGTAGGTGTCCTCTGTCAAATTACTCAGCTGATATTTCTGAAATTCTCCATAGGAGAAGGGAACCATTTCGTTATTGGGCACAGGAATCTTTTCTGCGGCTGTGCCATAATCCCCCTGCAATACGGCCTTATAGGAAAGGAGCCACTGCGTCTGTGCTTCCAGCTCCTTACGGATCTCAAGGACCTGTGCATATGTCTGGGAGTCGGTGGCTACATTATGCTTCTTGTACAGTGTAACGCTTGCCTCCATGCAGCTTAGGAACTTATCATAGATTCCCTGTGCATAGGCAGTATTCTCCGCAGACAAATAGGATGCCATTTCCATAATAGCAGAATAAAGGGCAGAGGTATCCCAGCGCTGTGTGATCTGATAGAAGTAGAAGGTATTGGTGGCAGTATAGCTTCCCGTATCCTTTACAAAGTAGATCTCGGTGCCGTTATTGGTCATATTATGGGCATCGTTTGTAGTCCCAACAGAAAAACGGCGATACATGCGGATGGCTCCGTTTCTTAATTGCAGGCCGATGGCTTGCGATCTCTCGCCCAAAACGATAGAGGCCGTTTTGCTAATATCCTGTTCTCGGATATATCTCCCATCGGAAACATAAAGCCAATACACATTATCGCTAACATGCTCAACATCAATAGCCATAGAAAGGTCCCCATCGGTAACGGAATTGTTGCTCACGGTGACCTGTGTTGCCTTCAGCCTTCCGACAGAGGCCTCAGGCAAGGGATTAATGGCATACTTTTTCCCATCGCTGTAATGATTGACGATGTAATATGTGCCTGCAAGCTCTCCATTTTTGGTATTGGTAACGGTTTTTAGGCTATTTGTCACAGAGACGGGAGCATCCAAGTCATTGATGGAATTGATCAAGGTGCTTCCATCCGCCGCCTGAGCCACAGTAAGTATCCCCGTGGGCATGATCCCAAGGATGCTGCACAGGATCAGCAGAAGAGCTACCGTCCGACGAAAAAAGTTTTTGCTCATAATGTATCCCTCCGTTTTCATTTGATGATATAAGCAAAATAGTATGGAAACGCAACTATTTTATCACAAAAAAAAAAAAAAAAACAATATCAAATCTGCAAAATTAGCACAAAAAACAATATTTCTTTATTTTTACAAAATGCAATTTGCACTTTACTCTACAGTCCAATAGACAATTCTACTGGACTGTAGAGCTTTATCCATCCACCTTTTCAAGAGGTTTCGAGCATCTCAAGACAAATTCTCAAGAGCATTCCATACAGTAAAAATCATACCGTTATGGAGTGCAGAAAACATATACCATATACTCAGTAGCAATAAAAATGCATTTTCAAAAGTTCACTAGTCGATAATCGTTCCATATCCATAAATTTCGTAGTAGCCTACGGAATAAGTTTTTTCACGGCAGGAGTCGGCGGAGTTGCCTTCTATGGTGTAGATTATGCCGTTTTCGACTTTTTCTACGATACCGACATGGTTGAGGATACCGTCTTGACCGCCTTCGTCGGGGTAGTCCCAATCGAAGAAGATGATGTCACCGGGATTGGGGGTATAGGTGTTATCCTGCCACTGTTCACGGGCTTTGAACCAGTCCTCGCCTGCATAGCAGACTGCAAAGCTAGGGATCACACCGTTTTCAAGGTAGCCACATTCATTGGCACACCAACTGACAAAGATTGCACACCAGTCCACTCGCTCGTCAAAACCATACCATCGCCAGTAGGTTTCGCCGCCTACATTGCCCACTTGGGAGAGGGCAACGGCAACAAGATCGCCTTGACCACCTAAGCCGTAAAGCACATCATTCCACATAGTCTGATTTTCCGGAAGGAGCAGTTCGTTGAGCTGTTCCTTCTTTTCGTCTGTGAAGCCATAGTGGTCTGCCATTTCCATAGCAGTTTTATGGGACACTTGGATAATCAAATAGGTTCGTTGCACAGACCGCTCCGTAACCACAATTTCACCGTTTTCACCTTCACTTTCCGTGTACTCTATCTCAGCACGGACTTCGGTAGTATAGGTTATGGTGTGCATATTCCAGAAGATTTCCTTCAGCATGGCTTTCTTTTCTGCGGTCATAGAGGCGACCTCTTGGGCGTTCTCGGAATCTGTAGACACCTTGACGGCATAGACCGCAAGGACATCTCTCCATGCCGCACGGGATCCAACTGTTTCTATTTTTTCGTGGGGTGTAGAGGCTTTGATCGTGTCGATTTGGTTCATGTACTCGGTGTTGATCTCACGGACGACTGTTCGTGCAGACATACCTGTTCCCGTATCTTCTCCGCTAAAAAAGATGCCAAATACAGAGCCTATAAGAGCACCGATCAAACAGATCACCACGATAATCAGAATCGCAACCCATCCACCGGAAACAATTGCCGTAATCAAGCTTTTGAGTGCGGCTACAATGGCTTGTGCCGTAGTCTTTGCCGCTTGCGCCGTTCTCTTTGCGGTTTCACGGGTAGCCTTTGCAACGCTCTTTGCCTGTTCCGCTCGCTTCTTTGCTTTTTGAGCCGCCTTTACACTTTGCTTGGCAGCCTGATCAGCAGTACGACCAACAGCTTTTTGTGATTGCTTGATCGGTTT
>JAZREB010000302.1:0-4712 GCA_045660585.1 Faecousia sp.
ATCGGCGGCGCCGACGGCACCCTGGGCAGAGGCATGCAGTGGCAGGGTCTGTCCCTGTGGATGACGCTCCGCCATGAGAAGACCCCCTGGATCACCTCTTCTTACATCCCCACCCTCCCCGGCAGACTCTTCTTCCTCAGCGAGCTTGCAGGTCCTCTGGAAGCCGAGTGCAACTAATATGACTGCGGTCAACAAGTCCGGCATTGCCCTGTGTGGCAATCTGCTGGTGGATCAGATCAATGTGATCCGTGCATACCCCAACCCGGGGGAACTGACCAAGATCGTCGGTCTTGACAAGGCCGTTGGCGGTTGTGTCCCCAATGTTGGTATCGACCTAAAGAAGATCTGCCCCTCCCTCACCGTTCGTGCCATGGGTAATATTGGTGCCGATGACAACGGTGCTTATATCAAAGACGTCCTGTCCCGAGAAGGTCTGGATCTGTCCGGTGTCAAAACCGTAGAGGATGCTACCAGTTTCACCCAGGTCATGTCCATCCCCGGTGGGCAGAGAACCTTCTTTACCTACGCAGGGGCAGATGGCAGTGTCTGTGCAGAGGATCTGGATTTTACTGTAGATCCTCCTGCAATCCTCCATCTGGGCTACTTCCTGCTCCTTAAAAAGGTAGACGAAGGAGAGGGCCTCAAGATCCTGCAAAAAGCAAGTGAGGCAGGAATCCTGACCTCCATCGATCTTGTCAGCGAAAATTCCGACAGATATAACTTGGTTCTCCCCTGCCTGCCCTACACAGACTACCTGATCATCAACGAGCTGGAAGCCGGAAACTTGGCAGGTTTGGAGCCCACTGCTGAAAATCTCCCCATCATTGCTCAAAAGCTCAAGGCTCTGGGTGTTCGGAAAAAGGTCATTATCCACATGCCGGAAAGAGCCCTCTGTTGCTCCGAGGCAGGTGTGACCGTTATCCCCTCTTACGAGGTTCCTTCGGAATGTATCGTGGGAACTACCGGTGCAGGGGATGCCTTCTGTGCAGGTGCTCTGTATGCCATTTACGAGGGCAGAACCGACAGAGAAATACTGGAATTCGCCTCCTCCGCCGCCGTGGCTGCCCTCAGTAGTGCCGATGCCACAAGTGGTCTGAGAACCGAGGCAGAGATCATGGAATATTGCAAACAATTTAGGAGAAAAGAATTATGCTTGTAAATTTAAACGACATTCTCCCCAAGGCGCAAGCGGAGCATTATGCCGTCGGTCTGTTTAATACCACCGACACAGACATGCTGGAAGCTGTCATCTCCGCCGCCGAGGAGCTCCGTTCCCCCGTTATCATCGGCACTGCCGAGGTTCTCCTCCCTGCAGGAGAGCTGAAGCTGATTGCCCCCTCTATCATTGCCGCCGCTAAGCGTGCAACTGTTCCCGTAGTTGTCCACTATGACCACGGTCTCACCTTTGACCGTTGCATGGAGGCACTGCAGTTGGGATTCTCCTCCGTCATGTTTGACGGCTCCGCCGGCGAGTATGAGAAGAACATTGCAGATACCTGCGAGATCGTCAAGATTGCCCACTCCTTCGGTGCCAGCGTAGAAGGCGAGATCGGTCACGTAGGTCAGGCCTCCACCGAGGACAACCTCCACACCGATATGTACACCACCGCCGACGAGGCAGAAGCCTATGTCAAGGCTACCGGCGTTGATGCACTGGCAATCGCCATCGGCACCGCCCACGGTGTCTATAAGACCAAGCCCCAACTGAATTTAGAGCGTCTGTGCGAGATCCGTCAGCGGATCGACACTCCCCTGGTTCTCCACGGTGGCAGTGGCCTCAGTGACGACGATTTCCGCAACACCGTCCGCGACGGCATTGCCAAGATGAACATCTTCACCGACCTGTGTCTTGCCGGTAATCGAGCTATGGAAGACGGCCTGAAGCAGGGTCTTGCCTATCTGGATATCCGCAACCTGAAGGTCAAGTACATGAAAGAAGTTGTTATGAACAAGATCCGCCTCTTCGGATCTGAAAATAAAGCCTAAAGGAGGATCACCCTATGAAGAAAGTCAGATGGTGTATCATCGGAGCCGGTGGTATTGCTGACCGCCGTTCCATCCCCGGTATGCTCTTAGATCCCCGGAATGAGATCGTTGCTGTCATGGACGCTGTTCCCGCTGTGGCACAGAAGGTTGCGGAGAAGTACGGCTTTGCCAACTACTTCTCCGATGCAGAGGAAATGCTCAAGGCTGTTGAGTCCGATGCAGTCTATATCGCAACTCCCGTTTTCTGCCACTACGAGCAGGCTATGCTGGCTCTGAAGTACGGCCGTAACGTATTCATGGAAAAGCCCATCACCCTCAGCTACAAAGAGGGTAAGAAGCTCTTGGATGCCTTTAAGAAGGCAGGTAAGCAGCTCATGATCGGCTATATGATGGGTCACCACAATCTCCACGTCAAGGCTCGCAACCTGATTGCAAGCGGCGGCATCGGTGATGTGAACCTCTTCAAGCTCCAGTTTACCTGCTGGTATCCCGATATCCCCGGTGCATGGAGACAGACCAAGGCTTACAGCGGTGGTGGCGCCATTATGGACTTAGCCGTTCATTGCATGGAGCTGTTCACCTCCATTACCGGTGAGGATTTCGCAAAGTGCACCGCATACTTTACCACCAAGACCTTTAACTATGAGGTGGAGGACTCCGCCGTCATCACCTTCAAGTCCGAGAAGGGCATCTTGGGACACATTGACGTCAACTTCAACGTTCCCGACAATGCCGCTACAGGCAAAATGGAGATCTACGGCACCGCAGGTAGCATCATTACCGAGGGCACCCTCTCTCAGGAAGAGGGCGGCAAGATGAAGTACATCTACTCTCCCCAGGGAGATTACGAGGCTCAGCAGCAGCGTGTCATCGGCAAGCCTCAAACCTACTACGGCAAGGGTGGCAACATGTACACCAAGCAGTTTGCGGCCTTCAATAAGCTGATCCTCAAGGGTGAGTTGGATTATACCAACGCAGAGCGTGCTCTCCGTATTCAGGAGCTGTGCGATCAAATGTATAAGAATAATAATTATTAATAAAAGAAAGGCGTGAATTAAATGGCAAAGTCTACTGATTTCCGTTACAACACAGGTGCGACCCGTGTCCCCTGGCCCGCAGTTGGTGAGAACTACAACAAGGAAGATCTCATGGCTGTCATCCGCTTCCTCATGAAGGGCGAAGGCGAAGAGTACGAAGCCGCTATCAAGGCAGTTGAGGCCGAGGTCGAAAAGCTGGACAAGCTGTCCACTCCTCCCGGAAAGCTGTCCCTTGGCCCCAATGTTGAGGCTTGCGAGGCCGCTTGCGACGCATACCTGAAGACCACCGGCTCCACCTTCGTAGCTAACGCTACCGCAGGCTTCGAGATCGCATACAAGTATGCAAACCTTCAGGCCGGTGACGAAGTCATCGTTCCCGCTATTACCTTTATTGCAACCATGGCATATCCCCTGTCCGTTGGTGCAAAGCTGGTCTTTGCCGATCTGCATCCCCGTACCTGCAACATGGATCCCAAGGACGTAGAGAAGAAGATCACCCCCAAGACCAAGATGATCGTTCCCGTTCACCTTGCAGGCTATCCTGTAGATATGGATCCCATCATGGAGCTTGCCAAGAAGCACGACATCGTGGTTCTTGAGGATGCCGCTCACGCATTCGGCGCAATGTACAAGGGCAAGATGATCGGCACCATCGGTCATTTCGGTGCATTCAGCTTCCACGAAGTGAAGAACTGCACCTCCTTCGGTGAAGGCGGTATCGTATGCACTAATGTAGATGCATTCCGTCCCTACATGAAGCGTTCCCGTTTCTTCGGATGCAATTTCGACACCCCCATTAAGAACTGGCTCTATGACGTCAATGCTATGCCCGGCAAGTACGGCCCCTTCGTCGCCCTGAACAGCTCCACCACCGAGATCCAGGGTCTGGGTCTGAAGCTCCAGGTCGAGCGTTACGAGAAGATCCTTGCAGAGCGTAAGGCCGCCGCTGAGTACGTTACCAAGCGTCTGGAAGGCAACCCCGCTATCATTCCTCAGGATGTCAGCAACCCCGATGTAGTCCCCACCTATCACCTGTACCTCTTAGAGATCGATCCTGCCAAGGCAGGCGGCGATGTACAGACCCTGAAGGCAAAGCTCACGGAGAAGGGCGTTACCAACATTCCTCACTTCGGACCTCTGTTCCACTTCGACATTCTCAAGACCTTCGGCTATGACATGGACGAGATCGCAAAGACTTGCCCCGTCTGCGAAGAGCTGTTTAACAACCGTTTCACCCACCTGCCCATCTACGGCCTGTCCGGAGAGCAGTTGGAGTACATGTGCGACGCCATTCTGGAATCCGTCGCCGAGATGCAGGCCGGCAAGTAATTTTTCGGCGTAGCATTGTATCATGCCCGACTTGGGGGCCGTTGCACCACTGCACCGGCCCCCGTTTTTTTACAAAACTCTCTATCATTTCGGAAAAGAAGTGTAAGAAATGCAAAAGAAAATTTTATCTTTGGTATTGGTTCTGTGTCTGATGTGCAGTTTTCTCCCCCGAATGGCACTGGCTGCCTCCGCCGGGATCTACGGCCCGCCTTGCACACCAAAGGGGCTGTAAAAAAAGTCCTATTAAAAAAGCAGACTGTTCCGCAAGGGACAGTCTGCTAAATATTTATAGAGAAGGGCTGAATCTTGTGGAAAATTCAGCCCTTTGGTGATATAATTTAACTGCGATGAAAAAGAATA
>JAZREB010000303.1:0-7831 GCA_045660585.1 Faecousia sp.
ATGTCTTTCTTACCGGTCTGTTCCATAGCAACGTCCCAAGCCTGAGCAGAACCACCGGTAGTACCGAAGGCAGCAACGATATCGCTGGTAGAAGTGATAACGGAAGCAAGCTTAGTAGCAGCGCTGGAAACTTCAAGACCCTCAGCAGTAAAGCCTTCTTTAACTTTAAAGTTGGTCTTAGCAGCGTTAATGCCCTTACGGAAAGCGTCGTTAGCGGCGTTTTCAGTTACGTTAGGACCGGACTGGGAGATAACGATGGTACCCTTGGTAACACCCTTAGCAGCCAAACGCTCGAGAACGAAGGTAGCGGCAGCCTTGCCGTACTCGGTAGCCTGAGCGCAGATGTTGCGGGAAATAAAGGTCTTGGTGTCGCTGTACTCATGAGCAAAGTGAGGAACTACGAAGTAGGCCAGACCCTGCTTGGTCATGTCGCGCATGAAGGTGTAGAAGGAGCTGTCGGAAGCCCAAACGAGGCAAGCCTCAGCACCGTTGGTAACGGTGGACTCGAACTTGATGAGCAGCTCAGAAATACCGCCCTGGTCAAGACCGCCAACGATAGCGTTGTAGCCGGCAGCCTTACCTTCGGTCAAGAAGGCCATCTGAACGATACGGTGAACGGGGTGGTTCATCATAGGCATCAAAACGGCGATGGTCTTCTTCTTGCCGTTGTTGTTGTTATTGTTGTTATTGTTGTTATTGTTGTTATTATTGTTGTTGCTGTTCTTGTTGCTGGTGTTGCTGTTTTTGTTGCCGGTGTTGCTGTTCTTGTTACCGGTGTTGCTGTTCTTGTTGCTGGTATTGTTGTTATTGTTGTTGCCGTTGTCAGCGTTGTTGTTGTCGTTGGTGTCGTTGGTATCGTTATTTTCATCGCCAACGTTATCGCCAACATTGTCCTGGTTTTGATCGTCAGGATTTACAGGATCGCCACCGCAGCCGGCGAGAATGCCAACCATGAGGAATACGGCAAGCAAAATTGCAATTACCTTTTTCATTTTCTTTTCTCCTAAAAATTTTTTACTGCATCGCGAGTCGATGCTTAGCTACGAGTACATTATACCACCCGTTGCCAAAAAAGGCAAGACTTAAAAAGTTAAATTTTCTTTTAAGTTTTAGGTAAAATTTAGATAATTTTCACAAAAGGCGGGCAGGTTTCCCTGCCCGTCTTGTAGTTTTAGCGTGATTACTTCTTGGTGAAGTAGATCATGTGAGCAACTTCTTCGCGGGGGAAGTAGATCTTCAAGCCGAGGTTCATTAACTGCTCGCCGGTGAACTGCTTAATTTCCTCGTTGTCGACGTTTCGGAACTCATAGGTAGCGTTGGCGTCGAGATTGCGGAAATAGAAGGTGGTGTATTCCTTAGAGGAATAGGTGGGACGGAAGCAGACGAAAAATCCCTTGGAGCCGTCGGTAAGCTGGAACTGATAGCCGGCATTTTCAGCGTCGGTATCAGCGCCGAGGCCCTGACGCAGGATATACATATCGCCGATGAACATATCGCGGTTGTAAACCATCTCGTTGATGAGCTTATCAGCCAGAGAGATGTTACTCAAAACACCCATGGTAGCACCGCTGCCCATGAGGGAGCGATAGCCGTACTCGCCGTTAGCGCCCTGAGTAGAAGGCATGCCGCCGTGGATGGGGATCCACCAGGACAGGTAAGCACCCTGAGAACGGATAGCGGAAGAGATGGTGTGATCGGTTTCGGGACCAACGGTGTAGTCGGTACGCCACAGAGGAATGGAGAGTTTGCACATGTTGATTTCAAGCAAGCAGCCGCCGGAAGCGCAGTTGTCGATCTGTCTGCCGGAATCCTTAATGGCTTGGAGGAAACGGTAGTGTCCGGCTACGTATTTAAGCTCGGTTACACCGACGCGCTTACCGGCAGAGCTCTCCTGAGCGTCCTTCTTCTCCCAAGAGGAGAGAGGCGTGAAGTTGTAGTCCTGACGGTAGAAATCGCAGTCCATTTCATCGAGCAAACCAATGATCAAGTTGATCATGTAGTTGCAGGCTTCTACATTACCGAAGTCATAGTAGTAAGTGCCGGCATCTACACCGGTTGGCAAGAAATAGCTGGGATGTTCTCTGTGGATCTTGGTGTTCTTTACCGCACGGCCGGGTTCAAACCATACGAGGATGTCGGTGCCGTTGGCGTCGTGCCACTCATTGAGTTCCTTAAAGCCGTTGGGGTAACCGGGGCTGAAGTACCAGTTACCGGCCTGCTCTGCCCATTCGGTACCATGAGTGCTTTCGGAAACTACGTCGCCGTACCAACCGGCGTCAATCCACTGATATTCAAAGTACTGCTCGTTCTCTACAACACGGTTCATGATTTTGAGATGCTTCTCAACGTCCCAACCGCCCCAGGTGTTGATGGTGATCGGTGCATAGGTTACCTTGGTACCGTCTGCCTTGGTGGGGGTGTAGGATTTGAGCATCAACTGACGCCATGCGTTATGGCCGTCTTCCTGATTACCGTCAAAGAACTGAATAACGATGGTGGGCGAAGTAAGGGTCTCGTTCGCCTTCATGTAGTAGTTGGTTACGTTCATACCGGCAGCAACCGCAGTTTTGCCGTTAGTGTTGTTGAAGATCGCCTTCCAGGTACCGCCCCAGCCGATAGCCAGCATAACGCCGTTGGACTGGTCGGGGCTCATGATGTCAAACCAAGGCCAAGCCTGCTGAGCGGCACGGCCGGTGTAGTAAGAACCGGTCTGATATCTGGTTACCTGACCCAGGTCAGTGGTAATGGGCTGATAGGTGGTAACGGTGTTGGTCTCACCACCGGTGCTGGTAACGAGAGCGTTAGGGATATCAAACTGAGAGTCGATCATCATAACCTCAGAGATAACGCCGGTATTGGACGAGCCTCTGTTGGTCCAGGTGCCGACCCACTCCAAAGAGCCGAACTCTGCATCATAGAGAATAGTGATGAGGAGTTCAAGTTTATTCTTGGTATAGGTTACGTTCCAACCCTGAGCGGTCTTAGTAACCGTCTTAGCCCAAGAACCGATGTGATCCTTATAAGCCTTACCGTCATACTTAAAGCTCATGAGGTTGTTGTTGTTGATCTGAGCCATAATCCATGCCTCAGCACGGTTACGCTCGGAAACGGTAGCGGTGTTGACCTGAGCGGTCTGCGCACCGGCCAACTGCTGAGGGCCGGTGTAAACGTTGCTTTCAACCTTCTGCTCAGATTCTGCGTTCTGATTGATGTCGGAGGAAGCGTCATTATTCTGGGTATTGCCGCAAGCAACGATCGAGAAGATCATCAGCAGGCAAAGAACCGCTGCAAGAATCTTTTTCATTACTTTACTCCTCCTTTTTTCTTAGATGCTAACAAGAAGACTACGATCAGGATGCCGGCAAGCAGCACGCCTGCACCGAGAATCAAGGCAATAATCAACGGATCGTTGTTGATGATGGTGGTAGCAGTATTGCCGACGTTGGTGTTGGTATCGCCGTCGCCGTTGTTGCCGCCGTTGTTATCATCGTAATTATCGTCATAATTGTCGTCGTAATAATTATCGTCGTAATTATCGTCGTAGCTATCGTCATAACCATCATCGTAGTTATCGTCATAACCGTCATCATAGTTATCATCGTAATTATCGTCGTAATTATCGTCGTAATTATTGTCGTTGTTATTGTTATCGTTGTTGTTATCGTTGTTGCTGTCATCGCCGGGCTGTTCGGGCTTGGGTTCCTCGGTAGGAGCCTTATCATCGTTTCCGTCGCCTAAGAACATGATGTCGAAATCCCAGTTCTGAGAGTTAGCGGTAATGTTCTCAATCTTGTCGCGGTCAATGGGGTAGTTAAGGTCAACCAATGCGTTGTTAAGGTCGATCAAAACAGCCTCGTAACCAGGAACGTTGATACGGTTAGGAACGAGATACTTTTCGCCGTCTAAACTGGTGATGTTGTCGATCTTACCGTCAAGGGCATGAACAGCGGAGTCGTAGGAAACTTCCTCGACCGAAATGAATACACGGTACATACCGTTTTCCATTTCATAGGCATAATCCTGCAAGTCGTTAGCTCTGGACTTGATTTCAGGAATGGTTTCGCAGCCGGCGAACTCACCGAACAAACGAACCAAGATCTTGTCGTGTGCTTCGTCAACCCAGAAGATGTTGCAGCCCCAATACATAGGCTGGTCAGGGTTGCCGCCTTCGTCAACGGTATACAAGATACCGCCTAAACTGTTACACATACGAAGGTCGATAAAGGGACCGTAGTTCGTACCGTGCATGTTGAGTGCAATCGGCTCGGAGAATTCGAGCACGATTTCATAGTCGTTGATGATGGTAGCCGATTTCAGGGTAACGTCCCCGGCCTGTGCACCGGAAGTGCTCAACGCCAAAGACAACACCAAAGCGACCGCCAACACCAGCGTGATAATCATACGAAATTTTTTCATATTATTCCCTCACTGTTTGGAATGTCGAAAAAACGGACATTCGTGTTTCTTATCGGGAGGACTCGGTGGAGAGTCCTCCCCTTGCTTGGTTTTTACTTGTTGGCTTTTTTACGAACGAAGAACAGGATCAGAGCCAGTGCCAAACCGGCAACCGCAATAGCAGCCGAGCCGATAATGAAGGGCAGGTAGTTGGTTGCGTAGATGGTCTGAGGACCGTTGTTCGAGTCGTTGTTTCCGGTGTTGGTGTCATCATCACCGTCGTCATAATTATCGTCGTAATTATCGTCATAATAATCATCGCTGTAATCGTCGTCATAATAACCATCGTCATAATAGTCATCATCATCGTAATTATCATCGTAATTATCGTCGTAATTATCGTCGTAATTATCGTCGTTGTTGTCGTTGTTGGTATCGTCATTGCCGGTGTTATCATCCTCAGGAATACCGTCAAGATCGATGTCAAAGAGGATCATGGTGCGCTCTTCGGTCTCGTGGTTGGCTTTGAGGTGGTGGATACCGGCAGCATCGGTGATACCCATGATACGTGCCGAGAAGACTTCGGTGTCCTCTTCGGTACCGTCGAAGTTATCGGCGATAACGAAGGTAATGCGAGCACCCTTGTTCCAAGCGAACTGATCTTCATAGTTAAAGATCTGATCCAGGCTGTCAGCACGGTTAGTTTTAAGGGTCCAGATAACGACGTTCTTCTGGGACTCACTCTTGTACTCACAGTTGCCCTTAAAGATGGCGTCGCGGCCGTCCGCCAGCGATTCGAGAGCGCCCTTCTTGGTCAGGTACTGAACGCTGAAGGTTACGTTATCAGAATCAATCACAACGTCTCTGTTAAAGGTCAGCTGGATTCTCTGGTCGTCAAGAGCGATAACCGAGAGAAGCTCGAGTTCGTCGCCTTGGAGCAGACCGATGTTGAGGTCGGTAATGATGCCGTCAACGGTGTAGTAGGTGTAGTTAGCGAGGATGTTGGCATTGCCGTTCTTGTCGAGCATGTTGTCAACAAAACCGTTGTAAGCCTGAATCGTAACGCCGTTAGCAGCTACTTCTTCGATGGAGAATACCCATCTATACTTATCTTTATAACGGGCAAGAGCGCCGTCCCAGTTGCACAGGTCATAGAAGTTATCTAAGCCAAACATCTGGTTGGACTTAATGGTCCAAATAATAGCCCTGTGAGAATCGTCTTCCCAATGCCACTCGTAAGCACCCCACTGCATGGGCTGGTTAAAGGGAGCATCGGAATAGAGCAGATTGTTGTGTTCATCGACCAAACGCAGACCGAAGAACGGGGTCTGACCTTCAGTGAAGTAAACAGGCTCAGAGAAGGAGATCTTGATCTGAGTGTCGTTGATGATCTTCACGTCAGTCTTAATGGTGTTATCCTTATAAGATCTGATGATCAGAGCCTTGTAAGAATCACGGTCATGGGGGAAGAAGTTAGCGTCGAGAGCAATCTTGTTGTTGTCGGCACGAACGATGTTCTCCACATGGTTGTTGTAAGCAATTCTTACGGGATCGCTTTCTTCAATGCAGAAGGCGATGTAGGAATTGGGAGAGAAGCTATCCCAGTCGGTTTCAAGCCACTGTTCGAAGGGCTCGTTACAAACGACGGTATATATAATAGAAGTTTTGGTGGAATCAGCATACTCCCAAGTGGTGCCCCACTGCATCGGCGAGTTTACAAGCGCCTCGAAGGGAACCCACTGTCCGGCAGCGTTATAACCCTCGGCTGCCAGCGTGTAACCGCCGGTAGCAGCATCAATGTAAACCTGATTGCCGTCAAGGTCCTTACCCAAGATCTCATCGGTGAAGAGACCAAGGAAGGGGTTGAAGTAGAGCAGGTTACCGCTTTCGTGGAATACACGAACGGTGGTAAAGGGATCGTTGATAACATCAACAGGATCCGAGAAAGTAACCTTGATCTTGTTAGGCTCAATAGCATCGGCCGAGAGAACCGTCAAGGTGCCCTCGATGAGCTCGCCGGTAATATCAAGAGTCAAAGCATCGAGCATGTTGGGATGGAAGTAGGTGGTAGCCATGCCGACACCGTCGATACCGCCGAAGGACTCGATGATACCGTTAGACATAACGGTAGGACTCTGCTCCTCGAATACGAGGCAGAACTTGCCGGGATGGAGATCGACAAAGTTCATAACAGCGCCTCTGGGATTAAGCAGGTCAGCCAGGTCAGTAACCATATTGGCCTGATTGTTTTTAATGTTAATTTTGAAGACGGTGTTGGTGTCATCAGCAGCGACAATCTCAACGCCCCACTGCATAGGACCGTAGATAGCGGGATAGATATCGCCGTTGTAGTAAAGGATGCCGTTGTTGTTGACGTAACGGATAGCCGCAAAGTACTTGCCGCCGGTGGTCAGGTCAACGGGATAGTTAAAGGTAATGGTCAACTCGTTCTCACCGGTGATGATGGCATCGGTAACGGTGATGCCGCCGGGGAGGAAGGCGGTAACGTTAGCGTAAGCACCGTTAAAGCCGTTGATGTCGTTAGCTTTGAGCATACGAGCGGGATTGGCAACAGCGGTAACGCCGTCAACCATACCGTTGGCAGGATCGCAGGGAGGATTCTCTTCAATACCGAAGCGAATACCATACTTAGCCAACTCACCGGGCAAACCGTTGCTGGCAGCCAGAGCGCCGACGTCGGTATGCTCGTCAAAGGTTACGCGAATGGCCTTCTGTGTCGAGTCAACGTAACTCCAACCGCTGAAAATCCACTGCATCGCATAAGCGCCTTCGGTACCCTCGGGAACCTTGGTAACCTCGCCGTCGATGTCGGAATAGATCCAAACGAGATCATTGTTCTCGTCAACAGCACGCAAAGCAAGGAAGACGTTGGAGCCAATGTTTACCGGCTCAGAGAAGGTAACAACGAGTTCGTTCTTAGCGGTCTGCTCAACGAGGGTAATCGAAAGAGTAGAAGAAACGTAGCCACCTGCGGTGTACAGGTCGAGGTTGCAGAGCAACTTCTTAGAAGCGCCAACCTCCAACATACCGTCAGGCGTAGTATCGGAAATACGCAACTCAGCATCAGTGCTGATAGAATCGGAGAAGGTGAAGAGAACAGAAGTGCCTTCAATCTGAACCGCCGTGGGAGCAATCTGGGTTCCGCCATTGTTCAGCGTAACGGTCAGACCGTCAAGCGTGGTAATAGCGCCGTTAAAGGTAACACGAATCTGGTTGGTACCGACAATGTCGATGGACTGGATACGGATGGTATCCTTAATAATAGCACCGTCGCCGCCGGGGATAACAACGGAACCGCCGCCGGGGTTGTTGCCGCCGGGGTTGTTGCCGATGGGGGTGATGGGAGTAACGTTACGCTCGCCCCAGACGTTGTGGTTATCGGCATTAAGTCGGAGGCCAAGCGGTCTTAGGAAGA
>JAZREB010000304.1:0-8686 GCA_045660585.1 Faecousia sp.
GCTCTTCCTCCTCTACGATCTCAATGTCCTCCTGTGCAGATTGTGCAAAAATCGTCCCGGTAGGCAGGATCCCTAACAGCAGGATCAGGGAAAGGATCAGACTTAGAAAACGATAGATTTTTCTGTGCTTCATAAACAGGGCTCCTTTAAAATATACTGTTTTTATCCTATCATAATTATGGTGTTCTTTGCAAGTAAAATTTTTCCATTTTCAGCCACTTCTTGTAAAAACCACCTGAAAAGGGCAATCCTTTCCAGGCGGTTTTCATCATTTTGCACATTAGTACAGGGGCACAGGCTCCGACCAATGCTGTCCGTTGTAAATATCCGTGAACAGGTAGGTATAGCTTGCAGCACTTTCGTCAATGTAAACATCGCTGATCACAAGCTCCCCGGAGACGATCATTTGCTCTCCCAGCATATAGCTGTCTAAGTAGGTACCGTCATAGCCGTAGTAGTCGCAAAGGAAGTCGATCACATCCCCATCCTGCAGGGCTTCCACGCTCTTGGCTACGGTGTCGGTTTCCCCCTCGGTATACACCGGACGAACACCTACTACCTTGCCATAGGGCTCTGTATCGGTGAAGCGAACCATGAGCTCTGCACGTTCTCCATTATAGAGCACAGGGATCCGACCCAGGATCTCATAACTGTCCCCACTATAGGTGGTAAACTCGTGATAGTAAGCAACCGGCTGATCGTTGACAGCGATCCACGTCAACTCCGTGGGAGCCAAAAGGTTGCCGTTATCATCAAAGTCATAGACATTGTCCATGCCCATATCGATGTAGCCTTCCCCATCATCAAAGAACAGGTTTGCATACAGCCCCTGAACCAGAGACCACTGTTCCTCCGGCATGGAGATGGCATAGGTACCGCCGAGGTTCTCCCACATCAGGTAACCGTCGTCAAAGAAGTTCTCCCCAATATAATCCGTCATGTCCTCATCACTCATGGCTCTGCCGGAGAGGAAGTCCATATTGCCACCGGCGAGACCTGCAATACCACTACTGTCACCGCCTAAGAGGCTACCCAGCAGAGAGCCGATCATGTCGGCACTGCCGGAAGAGGTGCCTGTTCCTAACATTCCCATCAGGGAGGGCAAGGGGGAGCCGGTACCACCGCTTACGGCCTGACCGCCGGCTTCCATACTTGCAAAGGCCTGAATACAACGAACATACTCGTTATCCATGCCGATTTCTTCATAGGTATCTACAGCTTGGTCTACGGTAGAAACTTTCCGATAGGGGAAGTAAATGGACAGGCCGTAGGAATTGGTCATATCGGAGGAGGTGCGGTTGTACTTGACCGCGCCTAAGATGGCCTCTGCCAGAGCATCACCCTCGGTAGTGCCCATATTCTTAGCAAGGTGCACAAGGTCGACCTGATCGATCTTGCTGGACTTGCCGAATTCTCTGGAATCGTTACGGGCATTTGAGACCTTGGCATATTCCTTGTTCTTGATCAGATCCACAGTGTCCTTGGAGAACAGAGTCAGAGCCCGGGGAATGGTGTTCTCCGCCTCTGCCAGGTCAATAATGGACAGCGTTGCAGACTGGCCCTTGCACTGACTTGCGCAAACTTCTACAAAATCATCAATGATATTCTTGCCGATCTCCACCGTTGCCATAGAGGTATTCTCAGACAGGGCGGTGAGCCAGTCAGTATAATACCAACCGATACCGGGCTCTGTTTCCTCGCTGGCGATGAGATAATCTGCATAGTCAGAGAGCATGAGGGCAGTTTCTGTGGTGGCCATGAGACAGGCATCAAAACCAATGAAATCAAATTTCACACCGCCGTCAGCCAGAGCCTTGTTGATCTCTGCCAGATCCATGGAGCCTTCTCGTTGGAATTTTTCGTCATAGCCGTAACCGCTGACGGAGCCACCGCCGTGATCCCAGAAGATCAGGGCTTTCCGGTTAGCAGGATAATTTTCTTCACACCAGCGGATAAACCAGCTGAGATTATTGGGATCTGTCATAGCCTTGCTTCTTCCCAAATCCTTTTCCAGACACACCAGACCATTGTCTGTCACCTGCCAGATCTGGTTGGTATCACTGCTGATATAGGAATTTTGCCACTTCTTGCAGCCGCCGGTGTATGCCAGAATGTTGACCTTGTCCGACAGATCTGCATCGATCATTTCCTGCAAGTCCATGGTGGCCATCTTGTACTTGGACTCCAGATCCGTGCCGCACAGGTAGAGCATAATAGTAACTTCGTCTCTTCCGTTACCCTTGATTTCCGTGTACTTTGCCCGAGAGCCGGAAGCCACAGTTGTGTCCAGCTTTCCTGCATTGCTTCCGTTATCCCAACCGGTGGAAACACTGCCGCCACCTATATTGCCCAACATGGACAGAAGGCTGCCTGCACTACCCTGTTGCTGTTGTTGCTGCTGTTGTACTTGGCTGTAGTCTTGACCGCTACTGTCTCCGGAACCGCCCAAAAGGATCCCACCGGCTCCGCCGCCGCCTAACAAGAGGGCAAGGATGATCAAAATAATCTTCAAACCACCGCCGCTACTACGAGTAGGCGTTCCGTTGGATCCACCACCTTTATAAGAGTTGCCACCACCGGAGGTTTTTCCGGGTCGAGGGGAGCCAACAGGCCCCGTTCCCAAACCGGAACCTCTGCGGTAAATATCCTTTCCTTGGCCGGTCACATTCCGTTTCCGCCCCGTAGGACGATTCATTGGCATATACATCCATCCTTTCCTTCCGTAGCTCGTTCCGAAAAAGCTACAGGATCTTTTGTTCATTCTATCACATTTTCACCGTAAAGAAAAGACTATCTCCCAAAAATTTCCCCTTTCTTTCCCACTCCCACCCTTTGTGTAGTAAATTATGGTTTATCGGTGTGTTTATGGGTAGAAAAATCCCCCTTGGGGTAGCCTTTTATTGCTTCCTCAAGAGGGATTCGGGATTTAGGTTATGCTTTCAAATTACATAAACTTTTAACTTTCCACCGTCAACTTGAAAAGTAAGCCTTTGCGGTGTCGGAGTAGGCAAAGAGGGCTTTGCACAGAGTCAGGAGCTGACCTGTTTTGTTATTGCCATAAGTATCCGGGCTATAGCGAAGGGTCTGAGACAACCGGGTATCCCCTTCGTAAACAGCGACCTCAACTACACTTCGCAGTTCTGCCGCCAGGAGTCCGTCAAAGCTGAAAGCATACCGATTTGTGGTGGGGTTGTAAATCTCGGGAGAGGTAAGTATGGTTTCAACTGTTTTTCCTGCACGGTTTACATAACGCACCTTCAAAGTCAGATCCTCTACCTTTCCGGCATAAGTCCCAAGGCTAAAAATGTACTTTACAGAAACCTTAGACTCCAGATTCAGAGACTTACCTACCCAAGTGATCACAGGGTTCTCCAGATCAGACAGGGTCTCATTGGTGTTGCCAAAGGAAATGGCTTCTATATCGCTGAGATAAGCTCTGTGAGCTTCTGTCATGGCGGCATCTACAAGTGCATCTGTACGGTAGGCCTTAAAGATCTGAGCTTCCTTGCCGTAGCGGAGAAGATCTGCACACAGAGCCTTCAGGCTGTCCGGCACTCCTACCTTGTTCAACTGAGAATAGGCATACTGAGAAATACTGTAGGAATCCACCTTAGACAGATAGGGCTGACCGTTCTTTTCCATATGGATCTGTGCATTGACAACATCCCCCATATGGACAGCAGTAAGACCTGTCAAGGTGTAGTAATAATAGTTGCCGTTGAGAACAGGCTCGATGGTGACGGTCTTGGTTCCGGTTTGGTCATTTCCTTCGTAAACAGGGATCTCCACCACCATATAGTGGTTTACATAATCTTCAAGGAGAGTGGTTTTGACGGCAAAGTTGACGGAGATATCACTTGCCAGATTCAGGGTGTGATTGATGGTAATGGATTCGTCAACAACGGGATCTCGCTGTTCCTGATTGGTGCAGATGCAAACACCTTCTACATAGATATGATCCTCTACGGCCTCATAGGTGCAGTTCTCACAGTCTACAGTATGGTCTTCCCCATTGTCTGTATATACAGGAACATGGGATGTGGCAGGAATGGTCTCTTGCTTAACTAAAGTAATACCGCATTCGTCACAGCGAGCACCCCAACTCAGCCCCTGAACAGAACAAGTAGCATCGGTGCCGGGGAGGATGGTACAGTTTTCATGATAGCGAACACCGCTGGGATCCATAAAGGTATTGGATGCAGGAGCATTCTTTTTGCTACCTTCTGTTACATAGTGCTCCAGAAGGCCAATAACGGTAGTGATGCCGGCCTGTTCCAATTCGGGGTTCTCCTTGGCATAGTAGGCAGGATCAAAAGTCTCGGACAGCTTCATAAGGGTAGTGGAATTGATATTGGAGAGGAAATGCTTGAAGGCCTTTTCGTAATCGCCCTTCATGGATTCGCGGAAGTTCTGGGTGTTCTGATTCATATAGAACTTCACATCAAAGTAAGGAGAAGCACTGCGACCTTCTTCAATACCGTAGTTGATGAAGTGGTCATAGAGCTTTGCCTCGTCGGTGCCGTAGGTGGCCTTCAGATCGGCATAGGCTTGTGCATAGTATTCTGCATCAAAGACATATGCCTTGATTGCTTCCGGAATAGAAACGGGAGCCTCGGATCTCAATCGCGGATAGGCAAAGGTGTGAGGGCCTGCGTAGGCAGGATAGTTTGTTACACCCATTTCCGAGAACCACTGTCTTGCGTAATAGGTGCGATACTGGGTGGATTCCTTGGGAGAATTGTAGACCTCAATTGCAGAGGGCCACAGCCCTACATCAGGATCTACAGCGGTATATACTGTCTTTTGCAGACCGCTCCATCCGTGGTGTGCCAGCTGGACGATATCGGATTTCAGACTGAAATACTTGCTGCTGTCAGATGCATTGGCATCGTGATAGCGTTTCAGCATAATACCGCAGGCATAGGCGGCGTCACCGGTAATCAGAACAGACTTGCTGGAGAAGGTCATGCGGAACACCATGCTGGATTCGTTAAAGTTGATGCTTACAATTTCTTTCAGGGTCTTGTTGGAGAAAGCAGGACGAGCATCATTTGCCTGTGTAGCAGAATACTTGGTGGTGATGGTGTCACAGCCTTGGAACAGATCATCGCAGGTCAGGAGCACATCAATGTGGAGCTCGTCAAAGTCCAGCATAGAATTACACTTGCCGGAGTGGATGGAATTTAGGGTGATCATCTTCACCGGGCCGCCTTCCGCGTTCTTCAGCTTTTTGGCGGCGTTGGGAACCAAGGGCAAGTTAGCCTTCAGAGTAGCCGTATCCGTGCCGGAGAAGTATTTGTCGATCTCCGCCGCAGAAGGCAGATTGGAATAAACCGCATCCACAGTGATCCCATTGGGATAGAGATTGGCAATGCTGAGGAAGGCTCCGTAATGGTCGCTGTGATTGTGGGTAATGAACCAGCCATCTACATGAGGAACGGTCTTACCTGTGATCTTTTGCAGGAAGGAATAGAGATACTTTCCGTCGTAATTGCCGTTTTTCCAGCCACCGTCAATTACCAGGATCTTACCCTCGGCAGTTTTGACTACATAGGACATTTCCTGGAAGTAGGTTCCGTCGTCATGGGCATATTGGGACGGAAGCTGATACAGACAGGTTTCGTCAGTGTCATCCTCGGAAATTGTGAACTGGTTGCTCGTCATATAGTAGGCATCCCGAAGGGTGGAATAGTATTCCACAGTGACCTTGCTGCCGTCTGCACTGAAGTGGAGGAGGGCAACAGCACCGGTGAGGGTTTTCACATCTACCCCCTGGGGATCGATGAGCATCTGAGTGACCACATTGCCATGGTCTCCCTTGGTTTGGTTGACTACGACCTGAGCACAGGGATCATGACCACTGAGGACCATAACAATATTTTCATGTTTCTTTACGAATTTCTCCCAGACCTGATCTCCGTTATTGTATGCGGAACCGCTATCAGAGGGGGGGCAAACATCTCCCTTGTCCAAAGTGGTACCATCTCGGAAGAGATAAGCATGGGTGGTGATGATTACATTGTGATCGGGATGATCCTCCACCACTTTGTCAGCCCAAGCGAGGATTTCGTCTGTGGGACCGTAATCCAAGGTCATGATCAGATAGGGAATCTGATTCGTACCGACGGTCAGGGTCCGCCAAGTGTTGTTCAGCTTGCCGTCAAAGCTACCTTCATAGCTGTTGCTGTAGGGGGAGGTAGCAGGATCATTAAATGTAGCATTGATCTTATCGGAACCGTCGTGGTTGCCTCTGACCAAGGAGTAAGGGATCTTGCCGTTGAGTCGATGGATGGCATTCTTTGCAATAGCCCATTCTTCATCGGTGTTGCCGTCAGTAATGTCTCCCAAGCCCATAACATATTGGATATTTTGTGCTTCCTTTTGGGACAGGATCCAATCATAGACTCGATTCAGGTTTTGGGTGCCGTTTTGCTTGTCCTGACGTGCTACGATTTGGGTATCTCCCACTACGGCAAAGGTATAGTCATAGCCACTGTCCGGCTCCTTCTCTGTCAGCCAGAGGGAATCCTTGTTCAAATGGAAACCATTGACAGTGAGATCGGAATAGCTCTGAGCCGGACTGCTCATATTCCAGTAAGCCAGAGGATCTCCGTTCCCCAGCTTGCTACGGTCTGCCTTGATCTCTGCCTCAGTACGAACATCGGCATAGGTACAGACAGAGCGGATATGCCCCTTGAAGTACTGTTCGTTGTTGGTTCGAAGGTCGCTACCAACACACATCACTCCTTTAGGCGCAAAAACAGGAGCAGTTATGGAGAGGGTCTGAGCCAGTGTGCCGTCCACATAACAGCGCAGAGCCTTGGCAGAAACATCCTGTACCACTGCCAAATGGATCCACTGTCCGGTGTAGACATTCACATTGTTGAATACAGCATTGGTCACCGTTCCGTCCGGCGCTATGTAATACAGTCGAGGCTGACCCTTGCCGTAGATCTCAAAGCTGAAAACACTCTTCCCGGAGCCGGGGTAATTTCCCATGATCACACCCCCACGGGTTGCAGGATCTGTATTAGCAGGG
Source organism: Faecousia sp. (assembly GCA_045660585.1). Classification (GTDB taxonomy): domain Bacteria; phylum Bacillota; class Clostridia; order Oscillospirales; family Oscillospiraceae; genus JAZOXB01. Next base: position 7,040 of record JAZREB010000304.1, read on the forward strand.
AAGCAGATCCATGCTTCAATGGTCATGGGATAGGTGGTGAATTCCTTACTGATCTTGTAGGTGTCGTTTGCCAAGAAGTCCGGCCCCTCTTGGGTGCGGACAATAGGATAGCCCTTACCCCTGAGATCGGCATAGCGGTCTGCTACCACACGAACATCCCAGTATGCCAAGGGGTCTCCACTACCCATAGTGGTCTTGTCTGCCAGCACTTCTTCTTGGGTTCTGGCATCAGCATAAACCGCCACAGAGCGAAGCTGACCCTTGAAATATTGAACATTATTGGATCGACGGTCGCCACCTACCACCATGGGAGAGGACGGAGCGAAGGTAGCCACATCCAATACCAAACTTTGAGACAGGGTGCCGTTAACATAGCAATGAGCCTTCTTGGCAGTGCTGTCCCGCACTACGGCAAGGTGGATCCATGCACCGGTATATACATTGACATTGGTAAATATCTTATCTACTACAGCTCCGGTGCTGTCGATATAGTACAGACGAGGGTTGCCATTCTTATGGATTTCCAGACTGAATACACCCTTGGCACCATCCTTGTAGTTGCCCAGAATCACGCCTCCACGGGTTGCAGGATCTGTATTGGCAGGAAAACGGATCCATGCCTCTACAGTATCGGGAACAGCGGAGAAAGTGCCGCTGACGGTATTGTGTTCCCCGGCATAGAAGTTTCTGCCATAATTGGACAGTCCGAGGTCATAGGAATAGGGGCTCTGATCCTTGTAGCTGTCAGCTGTTTGGCTCAAATCCCACGCCGCCAGAGGGGTTCCCCCAAGAGCGGTCATATCCTGTACAATGGAAGCTTGACTCCGAGGATCTTTATATACAGCCACAGAACGAAGCTGACCCTTGAAATACTGACCGTTTCCATTACGGAAGTCACCACCAAGAGCAAGACAAGAGGCAGGAATTACAGGAGCCACAGACAGAGGCAGGCTCTGAGCCATGGTGCCATTGAGATAGCAGTAGGCTTTTCCTGCGGCCTGATCCAGAACGATGGCCAGATGGTTCCATGCACCGTTATACACACTCACATTGGAAAAGAGCAAATTGGTAACCTTTCCATTGCTGTCTACCAGATACAGACGGGGACTTCCCCCGTTAAAAATCTCAAAGCTGACAACATCCCGGTTCGTGTCGTGGTAATTTCCCAAGATCACGCCCCCTCGGGAATTTGCATCGGTTTCCACAGGGAAATAGACCCATGCTTCAAAGGTGGTAGGAGCGGCATCCAGAGGACGGCTCGTAGCCAAAAGCTTGTCTGCAGTAAAGCTCCTACCTGTTTCAGCCCCCATAGCAGTGGAACCCAACGACAGCAAAAGAGCAACTGCCAATAGCAAAGAAAATAGTCGTTTATGGAACATAAAAACATCCTTTCTTTCCGTAGTCTCGTCATAAGAAACTGCAGAATCTTTTTTTCATTCTATCACATTTCCCACAAAAAGAAAAGAATAAAATCCCAAATTTTGTTTCAATATAAAATTCCAATAAATTTTCGTCTGTCGAACTGTTCGACAAACTGTGATTTGAAGTACAGATTTTATTTGGATTCGGGCGCATACAAAGACAAGGGGCCATCTTCCAAAAGAAGACGGCCCCTAAAGGGATTTATATTACATATCGAAGGGTTCC
>JAZREB010000305.1:0-2010 GCA_045660585.1 Faecousia sp.
GGTGGACACCTGCCTCGCCCTTCAGGAAGCCGTAGGCATTGGGACCCTCAATCATAATGTCAGCAGACTTAAGGCCGGCTTCGTCGCCGTCTAAGTAGTCCAGGATCTTATAGGTGTAGCCGTGAGCTTCTGCCCAGCGGGTGTACATACGGTAGAGCATGTAGCACCAGTCCTGTGCTTCGGTGCCACCGGCACCTGCGTGGAAGGAGAGGAGAGCGTTGTTGTTGTCGTACTCGCCGGTCAGCAGGGTCTCCAGACGGGCGGCCTCCATAGAGCTCTCTAACTTTTCGTAGCCGGAAACAAGTTCTTCCAGCATGGAATCGTCGTTCTCTTCCAGAGCCATTTCGCAGATGGTCATAAGATCGTCCCAAGAGGTGGTCATAGCATAGTACTTATCCCGCTTGGTTTCCAGAACCTTGGTGCGCATAACAGCCTTTTGAGAGCGGGCGGGATCGTCCCAGAATCCGGGGGACTCCGCCATAGCGTGGAGACGTTCCAGTTCATCCAGGAGAGCCTGGGGCAGGAATGCGGCACGGAGTTCCTCTAACTTGGGCTGAATATCATTTAATTTTACCTTGTATTCTTCAAATTGGATCATAATACTATCTCCATTACAAAATTTTCCTTATACAGTATACCCGAATTATGGGCTGATGTAAAGGAAAATTTTTTATTTTTTAAGGAAAAATGAAAATTAGAGATCGGCTCCTCATATGCTGATACCTCTAAGAAGAGGAGTATCCGTATCATTTCCAGAGGCAATTGCCTGAGAATTCAGCCTAAATTCACATACGGGACTTGACCCCTATGGGACAGTATGGTAAAATAGGAAAACAGGAGGCGATAAGGATGAAGAAATGGATCGCAGCATGTTTGCTTTTTGCCATGATGTGCAGTTTGTGCGCTTGTAATGGCGGAGAATATTTAGGGAAATACCCCGGCTATTATGTAGAGACCGAGGGGAAAGTCTACCCTATGGAAGATTACTTCAACGGAGAGAGCTATCTGCAACTGAAACGTTTCGGTAAGGCTGTCCTTATGGTCAACAACAGCGCTCACAAGCTGAAATGGTCTGAAGAAGAGGGCGAGCTTACCTTTGGGGAAGGGGAAGAAGCCTTCTATGGATATATTAACAACGGCGTCGTTGTGATGGACTATATGGGATTCGGTATGAACCTGACCTTTGTTATGGACGGCGCCAAAGTACCCGAGACTACGATGGAAGACCCCGAGGCTTATGCCGAGGCGGTTGAGGCTGTCTTACCCTATTGGAATGGGGATTGGTACGGCTGGTGGTACATTTCCGATGGCTCCGGAGCTTATGTAGGTGTACAGGAAAAGATCGACCTGGCAGGTCGGATCCAATTGGGCGACGATGCCAGAGGCTCCCTTGTTCTGTGGGATATGGATCATCCCTACACGGATCCCCTGGCAGAGGTAGTTCTCCGCGTGGATCCTACTGTGGGAGACACCGGGATCGGCATTGGTATGTCGGGACAGGGAACCTTTATGGGACAGCCTGTTCTGTCAGGGGATTGGCTCATTGATCCTGCTACTGCGGCCTATGACAATCTGCTGGAGATCTATGGCTACTACAGCGATGATAAGGGATATTTCTTCTATACCATCTATCTGCGCCCCTGGGGACAGGGATGGGAGGATGTCATGGAGAATGACGACCCCAACTTAGGCCCCGTAGGAGCACCTGTATACTATGACCTGTATCTGGAGGCACTGAAGACCGATACCAAGCCCGAAGACTTCTTTACATGATATGATATACACACATCCCCGAGCTCGCGTTTTAAGAGCTCGGGGATGCTATATTTACAGCCTCGGAGCGTAACGCAATCCATTTCATTTTCTCTTCCAATTTCAGTTTATCGCTCAGTTTGAAGTTTGCACAGACCAAAGGCTCCCTTGTGTAAAGGGAGCTCCGCCGAAGGCGGTGAGGGATTGACGCAGTAGGGGTTGATTTGCGCACGGAATGAGGCGAATTCGTAGAAATTT
>JAZREB010000306.1:0-2820 GCA_045660585.1 Faecousia sp.
GTAGAAAGTACCGAGAGGATTGCAGTACCGAAAGGAAAAAGTATGCGCCTCTCCTCTGGTCGATTCTTTGATTACTTTCTTGGCGAAACAAGAAAGTAATGCCCCCGGCAGGGGAGCAAAGTATATCCGAGTTGCAAAATATTCGTATTCAACGCAACGCATGGCGTATGGAGCAAAAGCTAAAACAGTTCGATAAATCGGAATTTGAAAAATAATGGTTTTGGGTGACATGAAATTTGAAAAAATGGAAATACTACAGGGTGAAAAAGGGGTGGTATGATGCAAACATTTCAATTAAAAACCCGGGTGTGTTATGGGGATGGGGCATTGGATGTGCTGAGAGAGTTGCCCGGGAAACGGTATTTTATTGTTACGGATCCCTTCTTTGTAAAAGATGGAACTGCGGAGAAGATTGGGGCTCGGTGTAGGGGTGAATTTGAGATTTTCCACGGTGTACAGCCGGATCCTCCCCTGTCTGTAGTTGCAGAGGGTCTTGGGCAGATGCAGAGCTTTGGGGCAGATACTCTCATTGCCCTTGGTGGCGGTAGTGCCATTGATTGCGCCAAGGGTATGGTTTCCATAGGGGAGAACAGACCGTTTTTTGTTGCGATCCCTACCACTTCCGGAACGGGTTCTGAGGTGACGGCCTTTGCCATCCTGACCCATGAAGGGGTCAAGCATCCCCTTGTAGAGCCTGCTATCCGTCCCGATATGGCGATCCTGGATGAAAGCCTTCTTGAAAATCTGCCACCCACGCTTATTGCAGACGGTGGCATGGATGTCATTGCCCATTGTGTAGAGGCTGTGGTAGCTAAAAATGTATCTCCCATTACGCGGAGTCTTGGTGTAACGGCCTTTCATACCGCAATGAAGCTGTTGATCCCATCATATGAGGGAGATAGAAAGGTGCGGGGGGAGCTTCACTTAGCCGCAACCATGGCAGGGATTGCCTTTGACCATGGAGGGTTGGGACTCTGTCATGCACTGTCCCATGCTCTTGGGGGTCGATTCCATCTTCCCCACGGGAGACTGAATGCCATCTTGCTGCCTCATGTTATGGCCTATAATCGGGAGGTGTGCTCCTATGGTATGCTGGGGACGAATCCCACCTTTGCTGTGAGCCGTTTGGCAAGGCGACTGCACCTGCCCCGCACTCTCACCGATGCAGGGTTGAAAGCAGGAGACGTTCTGGATGCTATGGATGGGCTGTGCGAAACGGCTCTTTCCGATCCCTGCTGTCTGACCAATCCCCGGACTCCCACGGCGAGGGACTGTAGGTCTATTTTGAGGGCCTGCATATGACAGAGAGCCTCCTTTCCGTAGGCATTGACGTAGGCACCAGCACCACCCAGTTGGTATTTTCTCAATTGGAGATCCGCAACGAGGCCGGAGTATTCTCTGTGCCTGACTTTCGGATCGGAGCAAAGAAAGTTCTGTACCGCAGTAATGTTTATTTTACCCCCTTGCTCACAGAAGAACGAATTGATGCAGATGCCTTGAGACAGATCGTAGATCGGGAATATGCCTCTGCAGGGGTAGAGAAAACACAGGTGAAAACCGGCGCTGTGATCATTACAGGGGAAACCGCACGGAAGGAAAATGCCCGTGAGGTACTCAATGCCCTTGCAGGCTATGCCGGAGATTTTGTGGTAGCAACTGCAGGCCCTGCCTTAGAAAGTGTTCTGGCAGGGAAGGGATCAGGTGCCGCAGAGTATTCCCGAGAACATGGCTGTTCCGTGCTGAATCTGGATATTGGTGGTGGAACCACAAATTTAGCCCTTTTTGAAAACGGACAGGTGCAAGATACCGGCTGTCTTAACGTAGGGGGACGACTCATGAAATTTCGGGAGGGGAAATGTACCTACCTTTCCCCTGTGCTCCGATCCTATTTTACTATAGATGCGGACCCCCGAGAGGTAGCCCGATTTTTAAGGGAAATTTTAGAAGAAGCACTGGATCTTCGCCCCGGAGAACGGCATCGAGATTTTATCACAGATAAATTATGTAAACCTGCCAAGACCCTTTCCTTTTCCGGCGGAGTGGCGGATCTCATTGAAAAAAGTCCCCCTGATCCCTATGCCTATGGGGATCTGGGTGTGCTCTTAGGGAGGGAAATTCGCAACTCTGTCCTGTGGCAAGAAGGGAACCATATCCCCCCGGGGGAGACGATCCGTGCAACAGTTATGGGGGCAGGATTACACACTACAGAACTGTCGGGAAGTACGATTTTCTACCGAAATATGGAATTTCCCATAAAAAATATCCCCGTAGCCCGACTTCTTGAAGAGGAAGAAGCGGGGGAAGAAAGTTTGATTCCGAAGATCCGCAGAGTGATGGAACGTGTTGCTACGGGAGATAGCCCCTGTATCTTGGCTATAGAAGGACAAAAGGATCCTAAATTCTCAGAATTATGTAAACTTGCAGATGCCATTGCTATAGCTACCCGGGATCGATCCGAGATACTCCTATCTGTAGAACGGGACATGGGAAAGGCTCTGGGACAGGCCATACACACCGTAGTTCCTCACAAACCGATCTTGTGCTTAGATGGCCTACACCTTACGGATCACACCTATCTGGACGTAGCCACCCCAATTGCAGGGGGAAGCGTCCTGCCCGTAGTCATCAAAACCCTGGCACTGTAGCAGATGGATGGATCCGTCAATGGTGAGTGAAGCGCCAATTTCAGTTTATCGCTCAGTTTGAAGTTTGCACAGACCAAAGGCTCCCTTGTGTAAAGGGAGCTCCGCCGAAGGCGGTGAGGGATTGACGCAGTAGGGGTTGATTTGCGCACGGAATGAGGCGAATTCGTAGAAATTT
>JAZREB010000307.1:0-2580 GCA_045660585.1 Faecousia sp.
GGTGCAATATACCTGCACCCTCTGCGAGGAAACCCTGACAGAGGATCTGCCTCTTGTAGGACATGACTATGTCTACACACAGGCAACTGCTATCTATCACACTGTGACCTGCAAGAACTGTGACCATGTTTCCGGTGCCCCCCACGCTTATACGGATGGGGAATGCTACTGTGGTCAGGCAGAGCCCATGACCCCTGTGGAGGAACCCGGCTGGAAAATGGGTCATACATTGGATCTGGCAAGTGATATTTCCGTGAATTTCGCCATTCAAAAATCCGCCCTCGCAGGCTTTGATATGGACACGGTCTATATTGAGAGTCTCTTGGATGTTTTTGAAGGCAATGCCAAGGTCGGGGAAAAGGCCCTCCGTCTCTACCCCGAAGACAAGGGAAGCTACTATTATTTCACCTTGAACGGCTTGACCGCTGTGCAGATGAACAACAACATCATCTCTGTCCTCCACGGAACCAAGGATGGACAGGAATACTATTCTCCCGTAGACACCTATAGCATTGCCACCTACGCCTATTCTCAGCTCAATAAAGAGGGAATGCCCGCTACTCTCAAGACCCTCTGTGCAGACCTTCTCCGCTACGGTGCATATGCTCAGATCTACAAGGGATATCGCACAGAAGCTCTTGCTGACAGTGCAATGAGTGACACCCATCGAGCTTACCTTTCCGATATTGATAGTGTGACCTTTGGGAACACAAATCTGTATCTGAATGATCTGGAAAATGCTCCTGTTGCTTGGGTTGGCAAGTCCCTGAATTTGGATTCTAAAGTAGAACTGAAGTTTATTTTCAGCATCAAGAGCTATAGCGGAGATTTGGCGGATCTAAACTTGCAGGTAGCCTATACCGATGTAAAGGGGGATCCCAAAACCGCAACTGTAGAACATTGTGAAGTCTACAATGAGAACTCGGGTTACTACTCCTTTACTTTAGATGCCCTCCTTGCCGCAGAACTGAGATCTGTGGTATCTGCACAGATCTACGCAGGGGATACCCCTGTATCTGCTACCTTACAGTACAGCGCAGATACCTACGGCAACAACAAAACAGGAGCCTTAGGAGACTTATGCAAAACCCTCTTTGCATACTCCGACAGTGCTAAGAATTATTTCAATGGCTGAGGCTATAAAATAATATAAAATAATATAAAATAATTCTACTTTTAATATCCAACACAGTAATTTATTCAGAGATAAGTTTCATGCCCTACAGATGCAGATTCTGTAGGGCATATACTTTATACGTTTATGCTAATGCAGTAAATGTGGATGACCTGTCCTCCTTTAAAGAGGAGAAAGAGATTTGTCGTAGTAACAGAGAGAAGAGTCCAGATTTAAAGTCTTGGGGGCAAAATCAGAGTTACACTTGCAAATAGGGCTGCAAAATGCCTTCTCGAATGTTTTCCGCTTTCCAACAACAGTCACACTCTTTTTCGCTCTGGAGATTGCAGTGTACAGAAGATTTGTTGTGAGCAAATGATCTAAGCCATTGGGAATCACGAGAATGACATGGTCGTATTCACTGCCTGAGCTTTGTAAACAGTGGTTGCGTAGCCCATTCAAGAGGTCAGCGGTTCGATCCCGTTTATCTCCACCATTTATGAGACCTGAAATCTTCGGATTTCGGGTCTTTTTTCTTTGGATTTTTACCCCAAATTTTCATGAATTTTTCCTGTGACCACCCTGTGGCTCCCAATAGCATGTCCTGTTACAATGAAAATAGAGCTGTAATGCAAATTTTTCCGAAAAATTTTAAGATTCTTGTACAAACCTGCACATATGATGATTTGTGCAGGGATTTTTTACCCTAAATATTGGTATTTTATTCTGTAAATATTGGTATTTATTCTGTTTTATCTTGAAATTTCCTGGAAATCGATGTATAATAAAAGGATAACATATACATTTTGCTTAGGAGGGTAAATTATGATGAAAATGTCTGTAATTCGGAGGATCCTTGCGTGGGCATTACTGTTGTGCATCCTTTCCGGGTTGATGCCGGGAAGTGTATTTGCCACACAAGAAGGAGAAACGCCAAAAACTGAAACTAAGGCGGCTACTTCCTATGCTTCCCAGATCGCTTCTCTCGCAACCCCCTATAACGAGGTGTTTACCGGTATTACATCGGTTTATTCCTATGTTCAAAATAATCCGGATTTCCACTACTACATCGTGTATAAGGAAAGCAGTACAAAGGGACATGTTTTGACTATGAACAAGCCCCATACGGAAAAGTACTATCCTTCAACGGATGTTAAGATCAGCGGTACGAAGCTCACCAATCCCGATCCGGATTCTGCTGTAAATTTGTTGTGGACATCTGCAAACCGATGTGCCATTTATCCCACCAGAGGTATTTATACACGAGTCATTACCCTTATAGATAATACCTATGTAAAAATCGAGGCCGGTACCCCTATAGGATACGGTGGCACAGTGAAAGATGGGAACCAGGTGTTCCTGTCCTACAAGGGCAAAATTTCCGAAGAAGATACAGACTCCTGGTTTAGCTTGCAGTATGATGAAAGCCAAGATGCTTTCGGCGTTCTGTATCACGGTAAGGATAA
>JAZREB010000308.1:0-11632 GCA_045660585.1 Faecousia sp.
GTGATCATCTGGAAGAAGTTACTGCTTACTACCGTGCAAAGCTGGTAGAAAAGGGATTCGACATCATCCCCGGCACCCATCCCTGTGTTCCCGTTATGCTCTATGACGAGAAGCTGGCAGTAGAGTATGCCAAGAAGATGATGGAAAAGGGTATCTATGTCGTTGCCTTCTCTTACCCCGTTGTCCCCAAGGGCAAGGCTCGTATCCGCACTCAGGTTTGCGCAAGCCACACCAAGGAAGATATCGACTTTGTTGTAAAGTGCTTCGAAGAAGTCAGAGCCGAGATCGGCAAATAATCCAATAAAATTAAGCAGAAGCCATGGCAAGAATGATTCCGCCATGGCTTCTTTATAATGCCTGCTCCGAAAACCGATTCTCGGAGAGGGCATTTTACAATCTTTTTCCTTCTGTGCAAAGAGGATATGTTGAAAAAAATCCTCCTGTATGGTATAATACTATGCGGTATTCCATCATTACCCCCTTAGATTTTCTCTCGGAAGGGGGTTCTATCTGTATACAAGGAGATCCGAGAAATGAATAAGCGTAAACTCATCGAAACAATAAATTCCCATCGTGGCTTCTTCCGATTCTCCACGAAAATCCGCAACGCCCTGTCTCTAAAGAATAAATTACGTGCAAAGGGGTGCAAAACTTCCATAGGAGTTTCTGTTATAAAGGGACTGAAAATTATCAGCTACGGTGGGGATAACTATGTAGAGATCGGAGATTTTGTCAGGATCCGTAACAGCACCATTATTCTTCGGGGTAGTCATAACCGAATCATCATTAAGGATTTTTCCCATTTAACGGATGTGGAGCTGTATGCTCAAGAAGAGAATAACGAGATCACTATCGGCTCTCATACAGGATTCTTGGGGAAAGCTCATTTAGCCGCCATCGAGGGAACAAAGCTCATCATTGGGGATCATTGTTTGATGTCCGGCAACCTACATTTCCGAACGGGAGATTCTCACTCCATCCTGAACATGGAGGGGCAGCGGATCAACCGATCCGAGGATATCGTGATTGATGATCATGTTTGGATCGGCACCGGCGTTACCTGCCTAAAGGGGGTACATGTATCAAAGGATTCTGTCGTTGCCGCAACTGCCACACTGTGTAAAAAATACGACACTCCCAACGTGATCCTGGGTGGTGTCCCGGCGCGTATCATCAAAACCGATATAACTTGGTCAGACGAGAGAATTTGACCTGTTCCCGTGTATACTTCAGCACCCGACATTGCTCACAATGTCGGGTGCTGTTACATTTTATTGCATTATGATTTGTCTGACAGGAAATCTGCAAAGGCGGTTTTTAACAGGGCAAGATCCTCCGGGGGATAGTAGGTATGACCGCAGTGGGGAAGGATCTGTAAGGTAATATTGGGATTCTCTCTGAAATATTTGCAGGATCGCATGGATACCAGCTCGTCTTTCCCGGACTGGAATACCATGGTGGGACAATTGATTTTGGGGATCAATTTTCTTGTCTTGCGACTCTTGGATAGCAATTCCAAGAAACGGGGGATCCAACCAATGTAGTGGAAAAGATTTCTGTCCGGGGCGATGCTGTAACTTTGGGCAAAGCTATCTAAAAGAGGATCTGTGCGATCTACAGTTCCCAGGGAGAAGCGGAGAGAGATGGGAACCATGACCGGTCGGACGAAGACCCGTAAGGGAGAATCCAACCAAAACATCCCGGTGATCTTTTCGTTCCGGGTGGCCTGCTCTGCAGATAGGAGTGTGCCGAGAGAGTGGGCGAGGATATAGATCTCACGGTGATTCCGAGACAGTTCCTCCACTGCATGGGAGACCTGTTCTTCCCATCTTTTCATAGAGGCGTTGGAAAAATCCTTTGCGGTCTTTCCGTGTCCGTCTAATAATAAGGCATGGACGGAGAACCGATCCGGGATCAGACCTAAGAGATCCCGAAAATGATTGGGGGAACTTATGATACCGTGTATCACAAGGATCCCTACAGTGGGATTTTCGGCAATACGTGTATATTCCTTATGCATAGCGGACACCTCCTGCAAGTCATAGAAGAAAATACTGTTAGCTCTCGGATTTGTTTCCGTTATTGTTGTGCTTACGGTATTTGTGATAGCGGTGGTGGTAGGGACGGGACTTGTGATGATTGCCGGAGCCGGATTCTTGACCGGGTTCCTTGGAGGAAGGCTCCTTGGCGGTGGGTTCTTTTTGACCCTGTTCCTTGTTATGGTGCTTTGCTCCATCCTTCTTGGGAGCCTTAGCAGGATCCTTTTTGATGCCCTCGGCCTTGGGGGCAGATTGCTTGGTGTTCTCGGACTGGGTGGCAAGGAGCTCTGTCAGTTCTTGATCGGACAGGGGCTTTTTCTGCTTGAAATCACGACGGTTTTGCTTGCCGTTTCCCTTTTTGACATTCTTTGGGGAGAATTCTGCGGAAGCTTCGGTTTCTGTAGAGATAGTGGAAGTATCCGTTGCGGGGACGGATTCTTTCTGCTCCGGGAGAGTAAGTTCACTGTTAAGGGCGTCTCCTAATTTCTGAGCCTTGCCCTTCCGGCGGAGCTTTTTGTCCTCGGACCGGGACTCGGCAGGGTCCGCTACACGGACACGGGCTTTGGCTTGATAGCCGGGATCCAAATAGGCAGAGAAGGCGGGCTTTTCAGCGGGCTTATTGTGCTTGTTGCCGGAGATGGGAGCCAGATCGTCGGGGATAGGCTCGTCGGTTTTCTTGGCCTTGCCGTTACGAAGGACACAGATGTCGCAGTTCTTATGGCATACGATGGTGTCGGGCTGGTTCTCCAAACGGACACGGACACTTTGTTTCAGCAGATTTACATCGGTAACGGTGCCTCTGCCGTCGGGCGTATCTACAAAGGACTCGGCCTTGGGACTGGTACGGTGGAGATCTTCGTAGGCTGCCTGTTCGTAGTTCAGACAGCACATGAGTCTGCCACAGGTGCCGGAGATCTTGGTGGGATTGAGGCTGAGATTCTGGGTCTTAGCCATCTTAATGGAGACGGGCTGGAAGTCCTTGAGGAACTGTCCACAGCAGAAGGGACGACCGCAGATGCCCAAACCGCCTACCATCTTTGCTTTATCGCGGACACCGATCTGGCGGAGCTCAATACGGCTATGGAGGGCATAGCCCAGGAGCTTGACCAGTTCGCGGAAGTCCACGCGACCTTCGGAAGTGAAGAAGAACAGGATCTTGCTACCGTCAAAGGCACATTCTGCGGATACCAGTTGCATCTCCAGACCCAGTTCTTCGATTTTCTTTAGGCAGATCTGGTAGGCCTTCTTTTCACGCTCGCGGTTGTTGTTGTCAATAGCGGTATCCTGCTCGGTTGCAATGCGAATCACATTGCGCAGAGGGGAGATGGTCTCATAAATGGGAAGAACGTGATTACCACGGACACAGTGACCGTATTCCAGACCACGGGAGGTCTCGATAATTACGTCATTTCCGGCGCAAACAGCTAACTCGCCGGGGGCGAAGTAATAGACCTTGCTGTTGTTACGGAACTGGATATCACATACGGTAACCATTTCTACAGGCTTTTCTGCGGGGGAAGTTTCTGTAGGTTCTTCGGCAATCTGATCCATGGGGGTGGATTCGGGATTCAGTTCGTTATATTGTTCGTCATTCGGTATCTGTTTCATTAGGAACTCCTTTAGCGAAGTAGAATTGATAGAGCACCGCAAATATGGGCGGGGCCTACATTGGCCTCGGTTAAGTCCATAGCTTCTCGGATGATATTTGCACCACGGAGAAGGGCGGCGGTAGATCGTGAATCTGCCAATTGTCTGCACAGGGGATGGACGGCAGGCATTCCGCTACGGACACGGAGTGCGGCAGAAATCAGCATGAGCCATTCCGAGAAAATGGAACGGAGTTGTTCCCGTTTCAGTTTTTCCATGGGAACAAGAACGGATAGTAATGCGGCAGGATCGCCGGTGCAATATGCCTTTATAAAAGACTCGGTCTGGGGCTGAAGGGAGGCGCCCTCGCCTAAGAGCGCAATGGCACGACCTAAGTATCCCTCACAGCGGAGCAGGGCGGAGGATAAGATCGTAGGATCTTCTTGAGGGAATCTGCGACGCAACTCATTTTGCAGGAGACTATCCGGCAGGGGAGACATACGGAGCTCAACGCAACGGCTACGGATGGTGGTCAGTAACTGTTCGGAATGCTCTGTAAGGAAGAGAAATACACCGTAGGGGGGCGGTTCTTCGATACATTTGAGCAGAGTGTTCTGTCCCTCTGTTCGCATATCCTGGGCACGGGGGAATAGGTAGATCTTTTTGTGACCCTCGTTGGGACGGATATACAGATCACTGCATACCTCGCGAACGACTTTCACGCTGATGGTTTTCTTCTCGGGGTCGTCTACGGTGATCACATCGGGATGGATGTTCTCCAAAACCTTGCGACATTGATTACAGCGACAGCAGGGCTTTTCTGTGCCGATGCACTGGAGGGCGGCGGCCAGAAGGGTGGCGAGGGTGTGCTTGCCGGAGCCTGCGGGGCCGGAGATCAGGTAGCTGTGAGAACTGCAATCCCGTGATAAAGAGGTGGCTAAGCGCTGTTTTAATGTGTCATTTCCCAAAAGGGAGTCAAAGGACATACTGCCACCTCCTAAAAGTCTTTACACAAATATATATTATAGCGTATATTTTAAAATTTTTCTACTATTATTTCAGTAATTTTTTAAAAAATCCCATTTTGTCTACAAGAGAGCAGGAGAGGAAAGAGAGAAAAGGAAGAAAATTCCCACGTTTTTACAATAAATATGAGGAGAAAGAGAAAAACTCCCGTCTTCACAGTGAGGACGGCATCAAACAAATATGGGGAGCTATGCTGATTTTGCAAGAGCAACCAAGGGGATGAAAAAATATTTTTTGTAATTTGACATGGTTCGTCTCATGGTGTATAATGGAATTATCATAAAGAGAGAGGTTAGAATTATGGGACGTGCATCATCCAGAGAGAATAAAAACGCATATCAGCTTGCAAGAGAGGCCATGCAACTGAGCAGAGATAAGGCTTCTGCGGAATTGGAATGGATCTCCCCCGAACGAATCGAACGGATCGAGAGCGAAAAGACCCTGCCTCACCCCGATGAGGTCTGCCGTATGGCAGAGGTTTACAAGGAACCGTCCCTGTGTAACGAGTACTGCGCTACCCAGTGTCCCATTGGGAGACAATATGTCCCCCGGGTCAAGGTAACGGAGCTGTCCCAGATCGTACTGGAGATGCTGGCCTCCCTCAATGCGGCCCAGAGACAGACAGAGCGATTTGTGGAGATCACCGTTGACGGAGAAGTTGAGGATGATGAGCTCGCCGATTTTGTAAGGATCCAAAAGGATCTGGAACGTTTGTCTGTTACGGTGGAGACTCTGCAGCTATGGGCAGAGCAGATGATGGCAAGGGGACGGATCAATTTAGAACGGTACCACGAGCTCATGGATAAATAATGGAAAAGCACCTGCTGTCCTCTCGGGGATCGCAGGTGCTTTTATGGTTTGGTCGGGAAAGTGGAGCAAAAAGCAAAATAGGAGGGGCTATTTTGCACTTCTTACAGCTTTATTTTTTCGTGGAGGGGGAGTATGATATAGACACAAGGGCGATAGAATCCCCACTGTTCCCCCGGTGGGGTGACTATAGTTTCTGCCTCAGGGGAGAGAGATTCTTCCGTGGGGCAGAAATTTTAATCAAAAGCCAGTCCCAAATATCCGTATTCCGGCAGGGGGGCTCCCTTTAGGGATTTTAACATGCCGAAGGCCTTGTCCTCTCCCATGGTACGTACAAGGGCTGTTTTGCAGTTCAGGTAGGCACACAGGGCGGAGGCGGCTTCCTCGGAATCGGGAAGCAATTCCCGAATCAGTAGGGTATCGTCCTTTTTATAACAGCAACCGCAGTAGAGACCATCCTCCGTCTCAATGCGGTATAGCTGTCCTGCACAGGGAAGGAGGTATTCTTCGTAGGACAGGAAATTATCATAGAGCTGTAGTTCCCGGATGGAACGGTAGACCTCTGCTGTAGCGGGGCGGATCTTTCCACCCTTTTGGGGCTGGACAGAGTATTCACTGTGGTAGAATACAGTGTGATAGCCCATCTTTTCGTAGAAGGGGAAGAGACTCTCTTCTGCAGGAACAAGCGCAGTATAAGCAAAATCGCAATTTTTATGGATATATGCCATAAGACCTTGACAAATCCCACGGCCACGGGCTTTTGGATCGGTACACACAGCATACACATAACCGCAGGTGTGACTCTCGCCTTCTTCGTCAACGAAATGGGTGGGGATCACGCAGGTCATGGCAAGGATCTTACTACCCTCGGTAGCGGTGTAGACCATGATCCGATCAAAGGTAGCAGACCAGAAGCCTTGTATCTCCTTGGGATCGTCGCCGAAACAGGTCGCCCACAGCTTGGTCAGAGCAGGCAGATCCGATTTCCCGGCAAGGGCGTATTTCATAAAATCACCTCTGCAACGTATTTTTCCAGGAGAATGTCGGGGTAGTAGCTCTCCTTTGCTCTCCGCAGACCGGGAATGCCCATGTCATCCTCCCGATCCAGAAGACGGAGGGTGGGGTACTTGTTGCGAAGGTGCTTGGCAAACTCCCGATTGACCATGGGGTATGCTCCGTTAACAGCCGCAAGGGCCTTCTCATAATTGACGTCGAACATGTCCTCCCGGATCCGATTGCCCATGGAGAAGCCCACCATGCCCAGATCACAGAACAGGGCGATACCCTCCATTTTCATATCATGGAAATGGCGGAAGGCCTTGGAAATGGCGGTCTTTTCTCTGTCGTAGTCAGACGGATCATGGAGATGGGCGTGCTCTTCATACCAGCGCTCGGTGAATTCCCGGCACTGTTCCAGTAGTTCGTCATCCAAAGGGAGAATGCGGTAATCCGGGTGATCCTGCTCGAAGCGGTTGCAGTGGTTCCGTTTGGATTGGAGCTTTTTCCCACTGAGGGTGCAGAGTCTGTTGATGTCATAGATATAGTCGAAGCCGTCACGGTAGGCCTCTATGGAAAATTCACCGGGGAAGGCCTGTTCCAGGGCTTCTGCCTCTGCTTTGTTCATACCCCAGTAGCGGAAGGGGATCCCGCGCTCCTTGGCATCATCCATAAGGATGGTGGTAAAGTCCGGGGTCCCGGGGTAAAGATAGGCAACCCAATCTCCGAAACGGCTCAGAACCAGAGGGGTATCAAATTGGGTGCAAATATACTGCTCGCCCCAGAAAAATAGGTTGGCAAAGGAATATTCACTGCCATGTCCCGTTGCTTCCCATGTAAAGTGGTGCAGGACAGAACGATGGTCTATGGTAATGGGGGTAAAAGATAACATAGATTTCTCCGTAATTGTAAATTTTTCGTGATTCTCTTATATATTATACCGTAAAATCTCATAAGGTCAACAGAGTACTTGCATTTTTTATAAAAATGCGGTATTCTATAGGAAAAGGATGTGACTTTATGAAGAAGATTTTAGTTGCTCTTTCCGGAGGTGTGGATTCTGCCGCCGCAGTGATTTTACTGCAAAAGCAGGGCTACGAGGTTGGCGGTGCCACCATGCTCCTTAGAGACGGCGGAGAGGGAGAAGCAGAGGATGCAAGACGGGCGGCCCATACATTGGGGATCCCCTTTTACTGCTTTGACCTGCGGAAGGAATTTGAAGAAATCGTTATCGGAGATTTTAAGAACGTCTATGTGTCCGGCGGCACCCCCAATCCCTGTGTGCTGTGCAACCGAAAAATGAAGTTTGGCCTGTTCTTGGATAAGGCTCTGGAACTGGGCTATGACGGCATTGCTACGGGCCATTATGCTCGTCTTCGGACAGAGGGAGAACGGACGCTTTTGATAAAAGCCGCCGATTCTGCCAAGGATCAGACCTATATGCTCTGTGGCTTGGATCAGTACCAACTGTCTCACAGCTTGTTCCCCTTGGGGGATGTGGTGAGTAAGGACGAGACACGCTCCCTTGCAGAAGGGGCGGGGTTGGACATTGCTCGCAAGCGAGACAGCCAGGATATCTGCTTTGTCCCCGATGGGGACTATATGGCCTACCTGAAGGAACATGGACTTGTTCCACAGGAGGGGAATTTTATCACTCCAACAGGGGAGATCCTCGGCAAACACCGAGGTGTAGAGGCCTACACCGTGGGTCAGAGACGTGGGTTGGGAATGGCCTTCGGCCAGCGTGCCTATGTTCTGGGCAAACGGGGAACCGATGTGATCATCGGGGATAATGATAGACTGTTTTCCAAACATGTATGGGTAGAGCAGGTGAATTATATTCCCTATGACAGACCTGCACAGCCCATAGAGGTGGAGGCCAAGCTCCGCTATAGCGCAAGAACCGCAAGAGCAAGGCTGATCCCCAAGGACAATGGCTGTGAGCTGATATTTGAAGAGCCCCAACGGGCAGTAACACCGGGACAAACCGCCGTGTTCTATGACGGCGATATGGTCATAGGCGGGGGTATTATAGTCAATGCTCCCCACAACACAACTTTAGGAGGAAACGAAAATGAAGTGTAAGAAATGTGGACGCCCCATGGGCAATAAGGGCTATTGTGCCCTCTGTGATGGAAAGGCCGTAGCAGAAAAAAAGACAGCAGACGCTATTAAGAAGGCTAAGTGGAAGAAGATCGGCATCATCGCCGCTGTTGTGGCTGTCGTGATCTCTATGGCTCTGATTCTGACATCTTGTGTGGATTGGGCTAAATTTACTTCTTCTACTGCTGATAACGGTGAGAATACCGGTACTGTGACTGAGGTTAAAAGCAACGGCGTTCATGCCGCCGGCAGCTATGATTCCGCTACCATTAGCGGTAAGCACACCGTACAGATCGATGTTGCCGACTACGGCACCATAACTGTGGAGTTGGATGCAGATGTAGCTCCCATTACCGTTGCAAACTTCCTGAATCTGACCGAGAACGGTTTCTATAACGGCTTGACCTTCCACAGAATTATGGAAGGCTTCATGATGCAGGGTGGCGACCCCGAAGGCACCGGCATGGGTGGCTCTGACGTAGAGATCAAGGGCGAATTCTCCGGCAACGGTGTGACCAATAACCTGAGCCATACCCGTGGCGCTATCTCTATGGCAAGAAGCGGTTACAGCATGGATAGTGCAAGCTCCCAGTTCTTCATTGTTCACGAGGATTCCACCTTCCTGGATGGACAGTATGCATGCTTCGGCTATGTTACCGAGGGTATGGATGTTGTAGATGCGGTTTGCGTATACAGCACCTCTGTAGTTACCGACAGCAATGGTAGTGTGCCTGCTGACAAGCAGCCTGTGATCAATTCCATTACCATCATTGACTAATGGGAAAGTCTTTAGTTTTGGCGGAAAAGCCTTCTGTAGGTCGTGAACTTGCCCGTGTCTTGGGCTGTAAGCGTGGCGGAGAAGGCTATTTGGAAGGGGATCGCTATGTGGTGACCTGGGCACTTGGCCATCTGGTAACTCTGGCAGACCCCGATGTGTACGAAAAAAAGTGGGAAAAATGGGATATGGCAGACCTTCCCATGCTCCCTCAGAATATGAAGCTGGTTGTCATCGGACAGACTTCCCGTCAGTTTAAGGTCGTACAGAGCCTTATGAAGCGAGGGGATATCTCCGACCTGATCATTGCAACGGATGCCGGGCGCGAAGGCGAACTGGTAGCCCGCTGGATCATGGTCAAGGCAGGGTGGAAGAAGCCTACCAAACGTCTGTGGATCTCTTCCCAGACGGATAAGGCCATTAAAGAGGGCTTTGCCAAACTCCGCCCCGCAAGTGAGTATGACAATCTCTTCCGATCTGCCCAGGCGCGCAGTGAGGCAGACTGGATCGTGGGACTCAATGTAACCCGCGCCCTGACCTGTCGCCATAATGCACAGCTTTCTGCAGGTCGCGTCCAGACTCCTACCTTGGCACTGATCGTGGATCGGGAAAAGGAGATCCGCAATTTTGTTCCCAAGGAATACTACGGCGTACGGCTGAAGGCCGGTGGATTCTCCGCAACCTACAGGGACAAGAATAACAATCCCCGTAGCTTTGACCGCGGTGTTATGGAGAAAATCGCCGCCGCTTGTGAAAAGGGAGAATGTGTCCT
This sequence comes from Faecousia sp., assembly GCA_045660585.1. GTDB lineage: Bacteria > Bacillota > Clostridia > Oscillospirales > Oscillospiraceae > JAZOXB01. Next base: position 10,106 of record JAZREB010000308.1, read on the forward strand.
GACACAGGTGCGGAAAATGCGCCGTCAGACTCCGCCCCCTGCGGCATACGACCTGACAGAGCTTCAGCGTGATGCTAACAAGAAGTATGCCTATTCTGCAAAAGAGACCCTGAATCTCATGCAGTCTCTTTACGAACAGCATAAGCTCCTGACTTATCCCCGTACGGATTCCCGATATATCTCCGACGATGTGGTGCCTACACTGCCCGATCGGATCAAGGCGGTCATGGTGGATAGCTACAAGCCCCATGCCCAGGAGATCATGCGCAACCGCCCCCTTAAAACCAAGCATCTGGTGAATAATGCCAAGGTCACGGATCACCATGCCATTATCCCCACAGAAGAGAGCCCCGACCTGTGGAAGCTGTCCGGACCGGAAAAGAATATCTATGATCTGGTCGTTCGTCGCTTCCTGGCGGTACTCATGCCCCCTTATGAATACGAGGAGGTAGAGCTGACCCTGAACTGCGCAGGACATACCTTTACCGCAAAGGGAAAGATCGTCCTGAATCAGGGCTGGAAGGCCGCCTATGATCGCAACTACTCTCTGGAAGAGGAAGAGGAGGACACTCAAAGTCTGCCGGATGTAAAGCAGGGACAGAGACTCAAGGTCTCCTCTGTACAGGTAACCACGGGTAAGACTCCGCCCCCTCCCAGATATACAGAGGCGACCCTCCTCACTGCTATGGAACACCCCCAGACCCAGGTGCAGGATAAGGAACAGCGAAAGATCTTAGAAGAAACCGGCGGTCTTGGCACCCCTGCCACCCGTGCGGATATTATCGAAAAGCTATTCTCCGCCTTCTACATCGAGCGCAGAGGAAAGGAACTGGTTCCCACCTCCAAGGGAATGCAACTGGTAGAACTGGCACCGAAGGATCTCCGCTCCGCAACCCTTACCGCTAAGTGGGAGGATCGCCTGTCTCGGATCGCAAAGGGACAGGAACGAGACAGTAAATTTATTGAGGAAATGCGTGCTTATGCCGGAAAACTGGTCAATGATGTAAAGCTCAGCGAGGCAAAGTACACCCACGACAACCAGACCCGAAAAGCTTGCCCCGATTGCGGAAAATTCCTGCTGCTGGTGAAGGGTAAAAAGGGTGAAATGCTGGTCTGCCCCGACAGAGAATGTGGGTATCGCAAATCCGTCACCCAGACCACCAATGCCCGATGCCCCAACTGCTTTAAGAAAATGGAACTCAGAGGAGAAGGGGACAACCAAATGTTTGCTTGTGTCTGCGGCTACAGAGAAAAGCTCTCTGCCTTTAAAGAGCGGAGAGCCTCTGCCGGAGCCGGCAAACGGGACGTGCAGAACTATCTGCAAAATCAAAAGAAGGAAGAACCTAAAAACAATGCCATGGCAGATGCCTTGGCTCTGTGGATGGCTCAGAATAAAAAGTGATCCTCCTGTCTCAAAACAGAAACAGGATAGATCAAGCACGAAAAATATAGGAGGAATTTTAAATGGCTTTATTTGTAATCGGTATTGTTGTTACCTTGGCATTGTTCCTGATTTTGGGCATTAGC
>JAZREB010000309.1:0-2886 GCA_045660585.1 Faecousia sp.
CAAAAATATTTTCACCAAGTGTCATAAAACCGAAAATGACACAAAATACGGAATTTTCACACAAATATGGAAATATAAATAAATTTATAACTAAAATGTTTGTTTTCTTCTGTTGCGCTATATTTTTTATCCTTGTTGCGCAAAAGAACCTTTTTTCGTAAAATCCGCCCATTATATAAATATAGGATATTTCAAGCATATCGGGCCGGGATGCTTATTGTTCTTTGCGAGTCCTATAACGATTGGCATCCTAACACAAAATGCATTACAGTATGTACTCATTGCAAAAGTGAACTTCAGGTGTTTCACCGAAAAATTGTCAAAACCTTACGTTCACTTTTTCAATTTAGGATCCCTTTGCTCCCATTATATCAAATGGCCTGTCCGATAAATGGGACTTTATGTCGAAAATTATTTGTTTTTGAAAATTTATTGGTGTAAGGTGAATGGAAGATAACATCTATTTGGGGTGTTATTATACCATTTTCCATATTTGAGAACTGCCCCACTTTGTGAGTGAGGGCAGTTTTTATTTTCTGAGAAAGGAGGTATGCCTATGATGCAAAACATGACCGAAAAAGAGGTCGAACAGGTGAAGAAGCTGATCCCCCTGTGCGACTGTTGGGAAGCCGGAAACTGTCAATGGCTCCATATGAAATGTCCACAGCAGCTTTCTCTCACCGTAGTGAACTGCAGGCATTTTCGGGAAGTAGTTCTGCCTGCAAACAAGGATCGGTTGGAAACCAATTAAGAAAAATTTAGGAGGAAAAGAAAATGAAGAAATTAGGACAAACCATGATTATTGGTGTTGACCATGGCTATGGCAACATCAAAACCGCAAACCATTGCTTCCCCACCGGCATTTTGGGCTATGACCATGAGCCCCTGTTTACCGGAGATATGCTGGTCTATGGGGAACGCTATTACCTCATCGGTGAAGGTCAGAAGGAATTTGTCTCCGACAAGACCCGTGACGAGGACTACTACCTGCTGACCTTGGTGGCCATTGCCAAGGAGTTAAAGACCGCAGGTCTGAAAGAAGCAAACATCATTCTTGCGGCAGGACTGCCTTTGACATGGACTTCCGGGCAGAAGAAGGATTTTGCCGCATATCTGAGTAGAAACAAAGAGGTATCCTTCACCTATAAGAAGGTAGATTACCACATCACTATTGAAGATGTCAGGATCTATCCGCAGGGATATTCCGCTATTGTGCCTTTTGCATCCTCTTTGAAGGGGGTGAATTTGGTTGCAGACATCGGCAACGGAACTATGAATGTGCTGTACATGATCAACGGCAGGCCCCAATCAGGCCGTATGTATACAGAAAAATTCGGCACCTATCAATGCACCCTTGCTATTCGGGAGGAGTTTATGCGCAGAACCCAACGCGAGCTGAATGATGCAATCATTGAGGAGGTTCTCCGTACAGGAACAGCAAATCTCTCTGCCAACGATCTGAAGCTGATCTGCTCCACAGCCAAGGAGTATGTGGAGGGAATCTTCCGCAGGCTTCGGGAGCATGGCTATGATGAAGGCACTATGATGCTCTACATCACCGGTGGAGGAGGGTGTCTGGTAAAGCACTTTGGGAAGGTCGATCCCGAACGGGTCGTCTTTGTGGATGATATCTGTGCCGCTGCAAAGGGATATGAATTCTTGGCAAATGTGCAATTATGCTCTACGCAGAATCAATGAGAGATTACCGTATCAATGTACGATTCCACGAGGATAACGAAGCGGAAAGACGAGTAGTGGAATATTTGAAAACCCTTGACCGATCTCGCAACCAATTTGTTGTTGATGCAGTAATTGCCTACATGGACAAAAGCTCTTTCCTGAGTAGTATTCGTGAGATCTTTCGTGAAGAAATAGGGAGGATGCCCATGCCGAGTGACAGCAGGAATACTGAGGAAGCTACACTTGAACCGCAGGAGAATGCCGTCCGGAATATCCTTGCGGATTTGGAAATGTTCGACTGAGCCATTTTGGCTCAGCTTGAACAGGAAAAATCCGTTTCTGAGCCAAAATGGCTCAGCCCTAAATGTCGGAAATATTTGGGGCATATGAACCCATGCATCGTGGATGAATAAGAAGATTGTGGGGGACGATTAACGGGGACGAGACACTGTGTAGAGAGAGGTGGTAGCTGTCCGTAGGTATAACGAGCATCGGATTGCGACGGCGCAATCCATTTCCGCACCGCTGGGCGGTGCAGGATAAGAAGGGGCATGCCCCTTAAAAACCCCAAGTAAAAAGAAAGGAGAAAGCATGAGCAAAGGCAAAACAATTAAACACACTGTCAGAATGAGTGAAATTGAGAGTCGGAAGCTGGAAAAGTGGGCGAAGAAGTCCGGACTGTCTAAGGCAGAATATATACGGCAGAGAGTTTTTGGGAAAGAGCCTCATGAAATGCCGGAGCCGGTATTTTGGGCACACATGGAGGAGCTGTACAAGATCCACGGAAAGATCAAAGATCCCGGTACCCGTAGGGACTTGGAGCAATTCATTCTGACCATTCAAAAGGAAGCCACTCAAGGCAAGGAGGTCTGCCATGGCAACAACAAGCCTGTGGAAAATTAAAGGTCGCCTGAAAGCCCTGATGGAATATGTAGAAAATCCTGCAAAGACGCAAAAAGCGGAATTGCAGGATTTTTTTAATGCCATGGAGTATGCAAGGAACCCCGAGAAAACGGAGCAGGGATATTATGTGACCGCTATCAACTGCCTGAAGGAAATCGCATTACAACAGATGATCCTGACCAAAGAGCAATTTGGGAAAAAGGACGGAATCATCGCTTGGCATGGATACCAGAGCTTCAAACCGGGAGAAGTCACTGCCGAAGAATCTCATGCCATTGGACTTGAAACCGCAAAGGCTATGTG
>JAZREB010000310.1:0-5982 GCA_045660585.1 Faecousia sp.
AGAAAGGACGTAGATTATTGTGAAGAAAAAGATCTCTATCACTGCGGTCATTATATCATCCATTGCAGTGCATATTATTTCCATATATTTGCTTTTACACTTTTTCGGTAGTAATATTTATATACTTTATACCTCCCAAGCTGAGTCTGATGGATTTTGGATCGGGATCAACAAAATCTCTAATTGTGCATATGTGGGAGAATATGATTGCATATATCTAAGTCCCGGTGAAAATCGGACGATTACTATTCCGGATACCTTCCGTGGAGTACCTGTAGTAAATATAGGTGGATATTTCGGAACCCATGCACCGCCTCACCCTTTTAGGATCTACCTTGCCGATCCTGCCACATGTGCGCCACAGGGAAGTACATATCAGAAAGCATTCGGTAGTTTTTATTTTTCCAATATAAAAGAAACCTACACAGTGCAAAATATCGTATTCGATTTGTATATTGGTAAGAACATTCGTCATATCGAATCTATAGATATGGATCGGTATTATTCCTACCTTAACGAGGATAACACCCTTACGCTATACCATCCTGTTGTCAGAGTCCATTGCTCCAAAGATAACAAGTACTTCTATTCAGAAGACGGAAAGCTGTACAATAGAGAAAACCATAATCTGATCTCAGATTTTGAATACGCTACCCCCTAATTATTTTACATACAACGGAGGACATATTGATTATGAGAAAAAATTTCGGACCCAAAACCGCAGTGTATCCCATGCCTGTATTTATCGTAGCGGCTTATGATGCAGAAGGCAATGCAAACGCCATGAATGCCGCTTGGGGCGGTATTTCTGAAGATAAGGAAATCTCCATCTGTCTCAGCGACGACCATAAGACTACAGAGAACATCCTCTGTAGCAAAGCCTTTACTGTCAGCATGGCAACTGCAGACTATGTAAAGGAATGCGACTACTTAGGCCTTGCATCCGGCAACAAGGTTCCCAACAAGCTGGATATATGCGGATTCCACACCGTAAAGAGCGAGTTTGTCAATGCCCCCATTATTGAAGAACTTCCCATGACCGTAGAGTGTGACCTTATCAGCTACGACCCGGAAAACTGCCGTCTGGTAGGCAGAATTGTAAACATCAGCATGGACGAGTCTGTCCTCACAGATGGAAAAGTAGACCTTAATAAGCTTCGTCCTATTTGCTACGATTCCTTCCATCATGGCTACCATGTTATAGGAAAGCGGGTGGGCAACGCCTTTGCCGATGGGAAAGCCCTTCTGTAATACATCTGCATAACGCACCACCCTGTCCCATAGCAACGGGATAGGGTGGTGCTACTTTTATGAAAATCTGGGTGTCAACATATCATAAATATGATTTTGCGTTCCCGTTCCCGGAGAAGCAAAGAGAACAGTCAGTCGATTATTTTCAAAATGAAATACCACACGTATTCTATTCTTGTCCCCGGCTTGCGAAACCGTTCCGGAATATTCTATATTCCACCCATTATCTGTGGAATAGTTCGAATTAAATCCAAACTTTTCCAGAGATAATCCTTTGGCAAAGAATCTCTCCAATTCTCCGCAGTACCAATTTTCCATATATGCGCAGAATTCATCCCGATCCAGATCGGCGACTGTCGCCAAGCGCGCTCTTGTAGAGTCGCACCACTGCTGTGCCCGTGCATAGAGCGTGTCTTCTAATTCTCCATAGATCTTTGCAGGTATCATATACACGCAGTCAGGCAATAAAACATCTTGCTCAGAGAGGATCGTATATGCATCCTCATGGATGAGATATTGATCCTCATAGAGGAAATAGCAGATACCATTATGGATGCAATATCCGTTTCCCTGCAGTTCTTCCCTGTTCTCTCCCGTAACAGACAGGAATGTCTCCAAGGGGATCAAACCATAGATCTCATTGCTCTCTATCATAGATCCCCAAGGATCGGACATCCGAGCATACTTTTCCCAGAACGCAGACTGTACCATCCACGTTTCCCCACCGATATCGGTTTCCATGAGGTTGGGCATGTGATCCTCCGGTGTCATCGCCAGAGCCTCACGGCACTCCTCGTAATAGGGCGAGAAATCCACAAAAGATGCCGCCTTAGCACTGTTTCCGGATCGGATAGCAGTCAGATATCGGTTGCATTTCCAGATCTCCTCCATATTAGACAGTGCCATTCCTTCTCCCCTAATCTCGTTGATCGCAAATCCTACCATGATAAGCATAGGAATGATTAGGAAAATACACATTACAGACAGCCACCAGCGCTGTTTTATTTTCAAGAGAGTTTTTCTCAGGACGCGCTCTTCTTCTGTGGGAACAATTTCCGGGATAATCGGGATCTTTTTCCCATAAACCTGTTCTCTGCAATGGTCGCAATTTTTCAGATGATCCGCAACAGCCTCTTTACTCTTGTCGCTGCAGACCTCATCTATGTACAGAGGGATCAGATCCTCTATAATCTCACAAGATAGTCTCATTTACTTACCTCCTCTATAATCATTTGTTTGCCCCGATAATAGGTCACACGCGCCCAACTCTCTGACTTTCCATATAGGGCGGCAATTTCTTTCAACTTAATATCGCCTAAAACATGCATAATAAACACATCCCGGTAGACTTCCGGCAGGTTCCACAAGGCATCGCGGATGCGGATAGAATCCTCTTTTTCTATCACTATCCCCTCCGGATCCTTATAGTCCGAGATCTTATCCGTGAATTCCGGATCTAACAGTCTGGCATTTCGCTTAAGTTCTTTAAACCAAGCATTCTTACCGATCTGACACAGCCAGGTATACAAACTGCAACGCCCCTCGAATCGGTCTATATGCTGTAATGCACGATAGAATGTCTCTTGAAGCAGCTCTTCTGCAAGATCCTCATTTGCCGTCATCTGTAGTAAGAATCGGTAAACCTGTGATGCATATTCTTCGTAAATTTTTTGAAAATCAGACAAGTCAGCTTCCCCCCTTTCTCTTTCTCCTCCGGGTTGCTACTGAAGTAATTCCATATAATTTATAGAACAAACCACTGCCTTGGTATATAAACAGGATCAAAACAAAGGATAACACCGGTAGGAGATACCACGGGGTCGGAATCTTTTGCAACAAAAGCACCACGGGCCCGTGGATCAGATAAGGAAGCATGGTATCCCCACCTAACTTCGTAAACCAAAATCGTCTCCGAGGGATACAGCACAGGATCCCCCAAGATATGCCGGCCCCCATAACATATGCGATCAGCCTGTGGATCCAACCGCAAGCGATCTCACCATAAGGATCAGCCTGATATAAAAAGGATACGGGCACATGTCTCCACCAACAGGTTGCAAGGACAAAAAGAGGCATCAAAAGTAGAGCATACCGCCACTGCGCCCTTTTTTGCAGTTTCTCAGGATCATATAGAATCCCTGCAAAGAAATAGGGAAAAAATACAATGGTTCTGGAAAGGGAGAGCATTTTATTGATCCAAGGCAAATACCCCGCCAAACAACCTAAAATCACGGCACACAGGATAACCGGGATCTTCATATATGCTTTTCCGTAGCGGAACCACAGCCACCCCAAGAGCATCCATAAACCACTGCTAAAGAGGTACCACAGATACCAGTTAGGGATCAAAGCATTCTGTTTTCCCAAGGTAACAACAATCACTACCAGTTGTAAAATACCGCATATTTTTAAAAGGCGGAGTCCCTGTTTGAGACATTGTTCCCCGGATTTTACAAATAGTCCGGACAAAAAGGCAAACATGGGCATGTGAAAAATATAAATAAACCAATAGATAAAATTAAGTCCTCGGGAATCTTCAATTTTGGGCTCGATCATATGCCCAAATACAACTAAAAAAATCAAGAGGAGCTTCAAATTACAATAATAGGCTTTTCGGATAGATATCATTTCTCTCACCCGTACATTAGAGTCATCCGGAGAAGGATCGTTACAAAAAATTGACAAAAACAGTGCCTTGTCAGAGAGATAACACAAGGCACTGTTAAAAATACATACTACACTATGGGGCTTTTCGACGGAATCGGATATAGAACAACAGGCTTCTGATCGCCCAGGAGGCCCACTGTGCCACCCATATTCCCCAGAGTCCCAAATCCATGGGAATGGCGAGAACATAGCCCAAACCGATACTAATGACCCACAACACAGCAAGAGAAACAAAGGACGGATAGGCTGAGTCCCCTTCCGCCCGGAGTGTAAAAGGTAAGGTATTGGACATAGGTGAGAACAGGATCATAGCAGGAACACTCCATAGGAGGAGCCGTCTTGCCATAACAAAAGCCTCTTGCGTGGGATGGAATCTATTTAGGAGGAAAGGTAGGATCGGCACAAACACAATACAGGATAGAATCATTAGGATCGTTGCAAGCTGGTTGCAACGTTTTCCATACCTATAGGCCTCATCCTCTTTCCCCGCTCCGACACATTTGCCAACTACCGTAACCGCCAGGTTTCCGGCAGAAAGAGACGCGGTAGTAAAAACAGTTAACACCGAGGTGGCAATGGCATGGGTGCTGATGGCGGATGTCCCCAGGGGGATCATGTACATTTTGGATGTTAAATTACCGAAAGAGATGCAAATCTGCTCTAAGCCAAAAGGCAAACTAATACGCAGAGTTCTTCCTAAGAGCTTTCGATCAAAACGGAATAAACTCCACACAGACATTTTAACAGGGGGTTTCCAATATAATAGCAACACAAGTGTGAGAATGGTGCCTACCAAACGGGCCAAAATCAGCGCCCAAACACTCCCCCGAATATCCATATCCAGGACATTAAGAAAGAGAACACTAAAGAGAAAATAAGCCAAATTGATAACAATACTTAGTGTCAAACACCGTTTGGATTCCCCAAGTCCACGAAGAATGGCGAACCCCGCCGTATAGATCGTAAATATCAGTATCGACCATACACTACCGGAAAGATAGATTTTCGCCTTTTCCAAAACTATGGGCTCTGCATCGGAATACAGAATCCTAAGGATCCATTCCGGGAACAAGAGTAAGGGAATACTCACTACAACACCTACTATTACCGTTAGGAAAAACCCGGTCGCAACAGCCCGTTTGAGCTGTGCTTCGTCATTCCCACCCCAACATTGGGCTACAATAACAGAGGCTCCTGCAGATATTCCTGTAAAAAAGCAAACCATTAACCCCGTTACAGGCCCCACAAGAGAAACCGCTGCGATAGATTCTTCCCCATTCTTACTAATCAGCGCCGTTGTAAGCATACTGATCAAGGTAATGGATAGATTGTCTAAAATTCCCGGAATCATCAGGTGGAATATCTCCCGCCACGTAAAGACAGATCCCGATAACGTGCGCGTTAGGTATCTGTCTATCGCATTCCGCTTCCTTATTACATTCATAACACTGATGCCTATTTCTAAAGAAATTACAACTAAAATAGCATTGGCATTATACCATAACATACTACAAAATACAAGCATAACTCTAATGATTCTGCCTTGTTAAAAAAAATTCATATTTTATTGGTTTACAACCGGTGCAAACTATGATAGAATGTTCTATGGTATGACAAATTCCATATCCTCAAGCACATCATAAAGGAGGCGTTCAAAAATCGATACCTACGAACACAATTCTGAAGTAACAGATTATAAATACCAAGGACAAAGAAAAGCCCCCCCTGCACAAAAGAAAGGGAAAAAGCCCTATAGAACCATGCGGATCATTGCGATCCTTTTGAGCGTTGTTTTATTTTTTGAAGCGCTGTACTGTTTCCTGGTATTCACCGATAATCCCACCATCAAATATTGGCGTGAGCAATACATCGCTACCGCCCTGTCTACTATGACACACCAGTGGCTTGCAGAGTGGTTCCTGCCTGAATACATGGTAGAAGACATCCGCTTTAAGAAGGCACAAGCACAGCTCCAGCAACAGCAAGGAAATGTCAGTGAACGTCCCACCCCCACCACACCGGCTGATACGGATCCCAACGCCCCTACAGAGACGATGGGCGAAT